>NZ_BAAFGR010000002.1:0-114838 GCF_041154655.1 Nocardia sp. JMUB6875 | reverse complement strand
CAGCCAGTGCTCGACGTCGAAATCGGCGGGGCGTTGGGCGGGAGCGGGTTCGGGGGTGGAGTCGCCGGCGACGAAGCTCCGCAGAGCACCGTATTGGGGTGCGTTCTCGTCCACGACCAGGCGGCCAGCGCCGAAACGGCTTCCCGGGGCGGACAACTCGGTGAGGGTCTGAACGACGCGCTGGTTCCAGGCCTGGTTCAGGTAGCCGAGCGAGCCCTCGTCGACCCAGTAGGTTGGCAGGCTCGGTTGGAAACCGGAGTTCAGCAGGCGCTTTCGCCAGTCCTCGCGCAGGTCGGCGATGACAACGCTGCGGCGGCAGGTCGGAGTCGCACCGGACGCGGCGAGGACGGGTTCTTTGAAATCGAAGAGCTCGGGTAGGTCGATCTCGAAGATGTGGATGTGCTCCGGTAGGTCCATGCGGAAGGCGCGGGTGTCCAAACCCGCTCCGAGCAGGACGATTTGGCGGCAGCCTGCCGCGATCGCCTCGCGGAAGCGGTCGTCGACCAGGCGGACGCCTATGGTCCTGCCTTCGTAGAACTGGTCCGCGATCCCCTCCAGCCGCGTCCAGCGCTCCTCATCGAATCCGGCCCGGGCGGCGGCCACGAATTCCTTCGCCAACGGGTCGTCGTAGAGGCGATCCTCCCGCTCCGACTCCCGGGCCCTGATGACGGCCACCCCGATCGCGGTCACGGCGACGCCGTCGACCGGCACTTTCACTGCTTCGGCCATGGATTGCTCCCCACGCAAATTAACTTGCCGCCCGGCTAGGTATCTGCCGGTGAGGTTGACGGTAGGCTCCCTACTTGCCGGGCGTCAAGCAAAAGTGCACCCGCAGGGCCGGAAGGATTCGATGGACGGGCGACGCAGCGATACGCGGGAACGGATTCGATCCGTCGCGATGGAGCTGTTCTCCGAACGGGGCTACGAGAAGACCTCGCTGCGGGAGATCGCCGAACGGCTCGGCGTCACGAAAGCCGCGCTGTACTACCACTTCCGGACCAAGGAAGACATTGTCGCGAGCCTGTCGGAGGATCTGCGCGGCGGCATCGACGAGATCGTGCGATGGGCCGAATCCGCGACCCCTGGCCGCGAGCGGGCCGAGGAGATCGTGCGGCGCTACGGGGAGCTGCTGCACAGCCTGGGCAAGGACATGATCCGGTTCTGGCACGAAAACCAGCCCGCGTTCCGGGATCTCGGATTCGGCACCAGCCTGCGCTACCAGTTCCGCGTGCTGGCCGATCTCATGGCCGAGCCGAGCCGCGAGCCGATCACCGTCTTCCATGCCCGGCAGGCGCTGCTGGCCATCAGCTGGAGCCTGTCGATGATGGGCGATCTGGAACTGTCCGATGACGAGAGCAATGCGGCGTCGGTCGCCATCGCGATGGACATCCTCGCGCGGATGCCATCTCGCTGAGAGAGCTCACCCGAAGGTGAGCGACTCCGGATCCTCCGCGTAGGCGCGCGCGGTCTCGGCGGCCAGGTTCAGTGCGCGCCGAGCCCAGGGCAGTGGAGCTCCGGCCAGCCCGCAGGCCGGGGAGACCAGGATCTGCTCGGCGAGCAGCCGGCGGCGGAAGCCGAGACGATCGATCAGTCGCACACCGGGTTCGGCGATATCGCGCCAGGTGGTCGGCGGCGCGGGGACGGCGGACGAGGATGCGGGCGGCGTGGTGGGCACCAGGCCGAGCACCAGATGCTTTCCGCCGTCCAGCAATTCGCCGATGCGGTCCAGATCGGAGGTGCCGATGGTGGCCATGTCGAAGCCGACGGCGGCCGCCGCGCTCTTGCGCAGAAACCCGAGCGCGGGCTTGTCGGCGCAGGTGTGCACGATCACCGGCACCGATTGGCTCCCGACCACCGTGTCCAGCACGTGCAGCGCCTCGGGTTCGGGCATGGCGCGCACGGTGTTCAGCACGCTCACCCCCTTCAACGTCCCGTCCAGCACCGCCGTCAGCTGCGGCTCGTCGATCTGCAGCACGACCTGCGCGCCCAGCCGCTTCCCCACCTCGGCGACATGTTTGGCCACCCCCTCGGCCAGCGATTCCGAAAGATCCCGCAGCGCACCGGAATCCGTGAGCACCCGATGCCCACCCGGCAACTCCACCTCCGCCGCCACCGACAGCGGCCCGGCCACCTGCACCTTCACCGAATGCCCCACCCCCGCGAAACCACCGGTTTCCCAAGCCTCTTCGAGCGCATCCAGATCCGTCCGCAACAGATCCCGCGCCCGCCGCGACACCGCCCCCGGCCGCGCCGCCAGCCGATACCCCCGCACCGTCCCGTCGAACCGCATATCCACCAGCAGCGGCGAAACCCGCCCGACCATATCCGCGCCGACACCCCGTCCCGGCAACTCCACCAGATGCGGCAGCTGCCCCAACTCCCCCACCACGGTCGCCGCCGCTTCCCGTGCGTCGGTGCCCGGCCACGACCCCACCCCGGTCGCGACTCCACCGCGCAGCACGGCCGCGCCCGACTCTCCAGTCATCCCAGCCTCAGTCATCCCAGCCCCGATTCATCCGGCCGTGCGCTCAAAAATCACAGTCCAGCACCAAATTCGCGCCCGCGTGGCCGGCCATTCGACCGAAAACCCGCCACTCCCCGACGTGAGCCGATGTCGAATACCGCCACCGGCCGCGGCCACGCCGCAGCGTGGGGGGCGGAACGGTCTGCCGCGCCGGGCGAGTCGTCCCCCCGGCGCTTGGTCCGCGCGGCCGCGCGATCGGATGCCGTCACTCCTCGGCATCGTCGCGATCGGCCCGGCCGGGCGAATTCGCGTACCAGTCCCAGGCTGTCGCGTTGACGAACCAGTCCCAGGTTTTCCCCGCGCGGTCGGTCGCCTCGGCGGGCACGCCGGTGCCGGTCGTGATCCGGGTGCCGCGTTCGGTGTAGGGCGCGACCGCGACGACCACGCGCTTGCGGCCCGAAGCGTCGGTGCCGCGCGCGACAGCCGGTCCGGTGGCCGCGTCGTGCGGACCCTCCGGACCCGGTTGTGCTTCGCCCGGCTGGAATTCGCCGGTATCGGTGCGGGCGGGCTGGATCGGCTGTTCGGCGCCGCGGGCGCCCCATTTGCCGAGCCGGGCCTTGCCGGGCGCGCGTCGCGGTCGCAGGCTCGCCGGTTGCGGCATTCCGGTGCGCCACACTACGCGGCCCCGCAGGATCGGCCGGATCTGTTGTCCCCTATATGACTTCGCGTCTCCGCGCGAATGACGGCTGCTCACCGGGCGCTATCCGAGACCAGTTCGCTTGCGTACGAATGTAATTCGCGTTCGGTGCCGGAGATCGTTCCACTGCCGAGCACCTCGTCGCCCGCCTCGTCGGGGCGGTAGAGCACCACGGCCTGGCCGCGGGCCACGCCGGTCAGCGGCTCGCGCAGCCGCACCACCAGACCGCCGTCGACCGCCTCGGCGACCGCGGGGGCGGTGCCGCCGTGGGCGCGCACCTGGGCGATGCATTCGACCGGGCCGGAAGGGGTTTCGCCGGAAGTCCAGATGGCGCGGTCGGCGAGCACCGTCCACACCTCGAGGTCCTTGGCCGACCCGACGTGGACATTGCCCGTCTCCGGGTCGATATCGGTCACGTAGCGCGGCTTGCCGTCGGCGGCCGGGCCGGGCAGGCCCAGACCCTTGCGCTGGCCGATCGTGAACCCGTGCACGCCTTCGTGATCGGCGAGCTTGGTGCCGTCGGCGTCGAGCACCGCGCCCGGCCGGATGCCGATCTTCGCGCCCAGGAACGCCTGGGTGTCACCGGAGGGGATGAAGCAGATGTCGTGGCTGTCGGGCTTGTTGGCCACGGCCAGCCCGCGCGCGGCCGCCTCCTCGCGGATCTGCGGCTTGGGGGTGTCGCCGACCGGGAACATGGCGCGCGAAAGCTGTTCGGCGGTAAGCACGGCCAGCACGTAGGACTGGTCCTTGTCCGCGTCCACGGCCCGGCGCAGCACGCCGTCCTCGAGGCGCGCGTAATGCCCGGTGACCACGGCGTCGAAGCCCAGCGCCACCGCGCGGTCGGCCAGCGCCGAGAACTTGATCTTCTCGTTGCAGCGCAGGCACGGGTTGGGGGTCTCACCGGCGGCGTACGCGGCGACGAAGTCGTCGATCACGTCCTCCTTGAACCGGTCGGCGAAATCCCAGACGTAGAACGGGATTCCGAGCACGTCGGCGGCCCGGCGGGCATCGCCGGAGTCCTCCTTCGAGCAGCAGCCCCGCGATCCCGTGCGTAGCGTGCCCGGGTTCGCCGACAGCGCCAGGTGCACGCCGACCACCTCGTGTCCGGCGTCCACGGCGCGGGCGGCCGCCACGGCGGAATCCACGCCACCACTCATCGCGGCAAGTACTCGCATCTAGAAGCCTCCCTTCGCTCCGGCCAGTCCGGCCGCCTTCGCCCGCTCCACCACCTGCGGCAGCGCGGCCAGCAGGGCATCGATATCGGCGTCGGTCGAATTGTGTCCCAATGTGAATCGCAACGATCCGCGCGCCAGCGCCGGTTCCACACCCATGGCCAGCAGCACATGGGAGGGTCCGGCCACGCCGGCATTGCACGCGGATCCGGTCGAGCATTCGATCCCGGCGGCGTCGAGCAGCATGAGCAGCGAATCGCCCTCGCAGCCGGGGAACGTGAAGTGGGCATTGCCCGGCAGGCGCAGCTCGCCGGTCGCGCCGTTGAGCACCGCGTCCGGCACGGCGGCGCGCACGCCGTCGATGAGCCGATCCCGCAGCCGCTCCAATTCCAGTGTGCGCACGGTCAGTCCGGCGACGGTCTCGCGGATCGCGGCCGCCAGCCCGGCCGCCGCGGGCACATCCGAGGTGCCCGAGCGCAGGTCACGCTCGTGCCCGCCGCCGTGCAGCAGCGGCACCGCGGGCACCGTCCGGCCCAGCAGCAGTACGCCCGCGCCGTGCGGTCCGCCGACCTTGTGCCCCGCGAACGAGGCCGCGGCCAGCCCGCTGCGCGCGAAATCGATGGGCAGCTGCGCCGCCGCCTGCACCGCGTCGGAGTGCATGGGCACGTCGAATTCCTGTGCCACCGCGGCCAATTCCTCGATCGGCTGGATGGTGCCGACCTCGTTATTGGCCCACATGACGCTGACCAGCGCCGTCTCCTCGGCGAACTCGGCCAGCGCGGCACGCAAGGTCCGCGGCGAGACGATGCCCTGGGCATCGCACTCCAGCCACGTGATCCGCGCGCCCTCGTGCTGCTCGAGCCACTCCACGGTGTCGAGCACCGCGTGATGTTCCACCGAGCTCACCAGAATCCGGTTCCGCTTCGGATCGGCGTCGCGCCGCGCCCAGTAGATCCCCTTGACGGCCAGATTGTCGCTCTCGGTCCCGCCCGAGGTGAAGATCACCTCCGAGGGCCGCGCCCCCAGCCCCGCCGCGATCGACTCCCGAGCCTCCTCCAGCAGCCGCCGCGCTGCCCGCCCCGACCCGTGCAACGACGACGCGTTCCCCGTGGTCCCCAGCGCAGCGCACATCGCCTCGACAGCGACCGGGAACATGGGTGTAGTGGCCGCGTGATCGAGGTAGACCGTCTGGGCACCGACCGGACCCGGGAAAGCCGACTTCATGACCGTCCAAGGATAGCCGCCACGGTCGAGACGATATTCCCGCCATCCCCGCACCAGCAATCCGGGGAGGCGCCTCCAGGCCCGAGTCTCCACCCTCCGCCTCCGCTCCCGGCGGCGTCACCGGCCGCCGAACCCGCGACACATCCCCTCGCCGATAACCACGAACCCCCGCTCAATCGGGTTCGCCTGTGACGCGGCTCATGCAGGTGGGCGAGGTCTATCCATTTCCTAACCAATGACTATCCGCTGGTGAAATGTTCTTTTCTTAGGCTGGATACAGACGGATTTCGCGGCGACGATTCGCCGACTGCTTTCAGGAGCCCCCATGACCGGACAATGCGGACCACCGCGTTCGGCGGCCATACGCGGATCCGGCTCGAGCGACATACTCGGTGTGCTGAGCCCGGTTCACCACACCGTGTTGTACCTGCGAATCGGAATGGGCTGGACGGTCGAGCGCACCGCGGAGGCCATGGGCATCGCGCCCGAGGCCATCCGCGTCATGCAGCATCGCGCGCTCACCAGACTTCGCGAGCAACTGTCCCAGCGTCCGACCGGCGCGGCAGGTCGTTCAGCCGGGTCCGGTCGGTTCGATCACCGCGCTAGGTGACCGAGTCGAGGGAGGAGTAGACCACCACGTTGGATTCGTAGCTCTTGGCGGCCTGGTCGAAATTGCCTCCGCAGGTGACGATTTGGAGGGTGGCGCCGCCGCGGGGGCCGAAGACCAGTTGGTCGGGGAATTGGGATTTGAGGTACATACGGACGTCGGTGACCTTGAAGTGGGCGGTTTTGCCGTCGGCGCGGGTGACGTCGATGAGGTCGCCGGGCTTGGACTTCTTGAGGTTGAAGAAGACGCCTTCGCCCTTGTAGGAGTCGACGTGGCCGAGGATGACGGCCGAGCCCTGTTCGCCCGGGGCGGGGCCCTTTTGGTACCAGCCCGCCTGCTGGTAGTCGGCTGGGACCTGGACCGTTCCGTCGGCGTTGAGGCCGACGGAGATCAGGGAGCCCTGCGCCTTGATCGCGGGGAAGGAGAAGGAGACCGGGGTGGATCGGGTGATCGCGGCCGCGGTCTGCACCGTCGGGACGGTCGCGGGGGCGGTGGTGGTCGCGGCCTTCGGGCTGTCCGAGGACGAGCAGCCCGCGACCAGGGGTGCGGCGACCGCGAGCACCGCGGCCAGCGCGCCGAACAGGGTGCGCCGGATTCGCAAGGTGCCCACGGTGTTTCGAGCAGCGGTCACTTGGCGCTCACCGCGTTCGCCATGCCGCCCGCGCCGGTTTCCGGTGCGCCCTTGGGGATTACGTAGCCGCCGGCCGGGACCTGATCGGTGACCGCGATGCCGCCGAGGATGCCGGTGGTCGCGCCGACCGGAATCGCCATGCTCTGCACCACATCCGCACCGGCCGCCCCGGCTCCCGCGACCACCAGGTCGACGCCGCCCAGGCCACCGCCCTGCACAGTGCCGCCGATATTGGTGTTGCCGCCGACCTGGACACCGCCGTTGGCATTGCCGCCGATGTTGGTATTACCGCCGATCTGCACGCCACCATTGGCATCCCCGCCGATGTTGGTGTTCCCGCCTACCTGCACACCACCATTGGCATTGCCGCCGGTCTGCACGCCGCCGCCGACCTGCACGCCGCCATTGGCGTCACCGCCGATATTCGTGTTGCCGCCGATCTGCACGCCACCGTTGGCATCCCCGCCGACGTTCGTGTTCCCGCCGACCTGCACGCCACCGTTCGCATTGCCGCCGACATTCGTGTTGCCGCCCACCTGCACACCGCCATTGGCGTCACCGCCGACATTGGTGTTCCCGCCGACCTGCACACCACCGTTGGCATCCCCACCAACGTTGGAGTTCCCGCCGACCTGCACACCGCCATTGGCATTGCCGCCGGCCTGCGTACCGCCGCCGACCTGCACGCCGCCGCCCACCTGCGCGCCGCCGTTCGCATTGCCGCCCGGTGCGGTGGTCGGCACCTGGGGCGTCGCCCCGCCGCCGACGCCGACCTGCGTATCGACGCCGATCTTCACACCACCGGGACCGATGCCGACCTCGACGCCAACACCGGCGTCGGCGCCCGGTGCGGGGGTCGTGGTCGTGGTGGGATCCGCGGCGGCCGACGACGCGCAGAGAGCAACGGCGGCCGCGGCGAGCGCGGCAGCCGTGAATGTCCTTGCCGACATTGTGAGTTCGCTTCCAGAAGATGTTGTTGTCGCTCTTCCCGTCGAATGGACCGACCGGTGTGTTACCCCTAATTCCGGACGCCGGTCAGACGGCGAAATCCCCTAATGCGCCCCCACCGCCGCGCGCCAAGTCACCCACCCAACCGGCCCGGAGCGTGACGCAGGATACCCCGTGGGGGTTCCGGTAGAGTGGGGTTCGTGGCTGCTCAGCGCGCATCGCGACGAGCCTCCGGATTGGTCCGGTGGCTCGGGGTGCTGGCGCTGTTGGCCGGTATCGCGGCCATGCATGCCGGGGTGTTCTCCGTCGTCTCGCACGAGATGGGCGTCGCGCACGCGATGGGCGACGGCCCGGCGAGCGTGATGGCGGTTGCCCATCACGACGGTGCCGCACCGCACTCCGACGAGCAGCCCGCACCGATCCACGTGAGCCATTCATGCGAGGCGTTCACCCTCGCCGCCACCGCGTTCGCGATCGGCCTGGTGCTGCTCGGCTGGATCAGCCGCCCGGCGGACGACGATCGTCCACTGCTCCCCCGCACCCGCCGCGAACACCGGGAACGCCCGCCGCCGTGGACGGTCCCCTCCCTCTCGCAACTGTCGATTCTCCGCATCTGATGACCTCGCGCGCCCGCGATTCGTTCATCAACCAAGGAGATTTCGCATGCCCTCGAACGGTTTTCCCACCCTCGCGCCGATGAACCGGCGCGGCTTCTTCGCCCTCGGCACCGGCCTGGCCGCGGCCGCCGCCCTCGCCGCGTGCGGCAAGAACGCACCGAGCGCACCCGCGCTCGTGCGACCCGATTCCGATGCGGTCCGCAATGCCGAGAACGCCCGCCGCGTGGCGGGCGCGGCCACCCGCGAGGTCGCGTTGCGCGCCGAACCCGCCACCATTGACCTCGGCGGCATCCAGGTGAACACCTGGGCCTACGGCGGCGCGCTGCCGGGCAAGGAGATCCGGCTCGCCAAAGGTGAAGTGCTGCGCGCGGATCTGACCAACGCCCTGCCCGCGCCGACGACCACGCACTGGCACGGGCTCGCGCTGCGAAACGACATGGACGGCGCGCCCGACGTGACCCAACCCGCGGTCGCGCCGGGCGGCACCTTCCGCTACGAGTTCACGGTGCCCGACGCCGGAACCTACTTCTTCCACCCGCACGTCGGGGTGCAACTCGATCGCGGCCTGTACGCGCCGCTGATCGTGGAGGATCCGGCCGACGGCAAGGACTACGACCTGGAAGCCGTTGTGGTGCTCGATGACTGGCTCGACGGCGTCAACGGCCGCGATCCGGATCAGGAGCTGCGCAAGCTCCAGGAGCAGGGCATGGCCGGAATGGACATGGGCGGCATGGACCACGGCGGCATGAATCACGGTGGCGGCATGGGTATGTCGAGCGATCCCGACGCGCCGCTCGGCTCCGACACCGGCGATGTGAAGGACTACCCGTACTACCTGGTCAACGGCCGGATCGGCACGGACCCGGTCACTTTCACCGGCCGCCCGGGCCAGCGGATGCGCCTGCGCATCATCAATGCCGCCTCCGACACCGCCTTCCGGGTGGCCGTCGGCGAGCACCGGCTGCGCGTCACGCACAGCGACGGCTACCCGGTGCAGCCCGCCACCACCGACAGCCTGCTGCTCGGCATGGGCGAACGCTTCGACGCCATCATCGATCTCGCGGACGGCGTCTTCCCACTGGTCGCCTCCGCCGAAGGCAAGACCGGTCAGGCCTTCGCGCTGATCCGGACCGGCGGCGGCACCGCCCCGGCCGCCGATATCCGCCCGGCCGAACTGTCTTCGCCGCCGCTGACCGGCGACCGACTGATCGCCGCCGAAGCCGTGCGACTACCCGCGCGCAAGCCCGACCGCGTCCTGGACGCGATCCTCGGGATGGGCAAGGGCAAATACGTCTGGACCATCAACGGCAAGGCCTACCCCGACCACGACATGCTGAATGTGTCTCAGGGCGAACGGATTCGGCTCCGCTTCGTCAACAACACCATGATGTTCCACCCGATGCATCTGCACGGCCACACCTACCAGGTGGTGACCCCCGCGGGCACGGGCCCGCGCAAGGACACCTCCCTGGTGCTGCCCATGCAGACCGTCGAGGTCGACTTCGACGCGAACAATCCGGGTCAGTGGATGATCCACTGCCACAACGCCTATCACGGCGAGGCCGGGATGATGAGCATCCTGTCCTACATGCGCTGAGCGACCTCCGGCCGCTCTTCGACGGCCTGCCGCACCGCGCCCGTGCCGATCGCCTCGAGATTCTCGCTCCCGTGGATCACGTCGGTGAAGGCACGGGCCACGGTGTCGTCCTCGAGCGCCCGCTCGCAGCGGCGCGCCAGCTCGAAGCGGTCGGTGTCCGGCAATTCCAAAGGCTGCAAGGTGATTTCGGCGACGACCCCCTTGGAGCGCAGCACGCGCCGCATGGAGTCGCCCAGCGAGTCGACGCCGACGAAACCGGGCACCGTGGACAGCTCGCCGTCATGACCCAGGTAGCGCAGGCGGATCGGCTGCACCGGAGCCTCGGCGTCGATGGCGGCCTGGAACAGGGCCGGGCGCAGCGTGCCGTGGGCGCGGCCGCACCAGGTGGTGCCCTCCGGGAAGAAGGTGACCCGGTCACCGGCGCGCAGCCGGTCGGCCATGGTCGCGATGACGCCCGGAAGCGCCCGCAGCCGTTCGCGTTCGATGGGAATCACGCGCACCCGCTTGGCGACCTCGCCGAGCATGGGCCAGTCGATCAGGTCGGCGCGCGCCACGAAACCCATGGGGTCGACGGCGGTGAGCGCGACGATATCGGTCCAGCCGATGTGCCGGGCCGCGATCAGCACGCCGCCGTCGGCGGGTACCTCACCGCGGTTGTCGATGATGCGGACGCGAATTCCGCAGCAGGCCAGCAGGGTTCGCGCATAGCGGCGCTGCAGGGCGGCACGGCGGCTGCGCGGGGTGGCGAAGTGCGCGAGCGGGAAGCTCAGCAGGACACCGGCGATACCGGCGATCCGGGCCGCCACCCGCAGCGTGCCCGCCTCCGCTTCAGCATCGACACACGAAGGGCCGCAAGGGCTGTGGGGCATCCACGCGTGCGCGGTGGCCTCGGCGGGCGGACAGGACAGGGAACCGGTCTCAGGGGCGAGCAAGGCTGGCATCATGGGGCATCACCGGGCATCCAGGCTGTTGGCCGCGCCCTGCAGGCGCTCCAGGTAGCGGGTGTTGATGGTCGAGAGTCCGAGCAGCGCGACGAAATCGGCCACCGCGAACTCCGGATCGTGGGCGGGCTCGCCGCAGATCTCCGCGCCCAGGCGCAGGTAGCCGTTGAGCAGCGGGGGCAGCTTCGGGCGGGCCGGGGCGTCCAGCTCGTCGAGGGTGCGGCCGTCCACGACGACCGGGTTGTACGGGCGCACATGGCGTTCCGCGTCCAGCGCGTGCTTGCGCAGGAGCAGGTCGCGAACACCGCGCACGTTCACGCCCAGCTCGTCCTCCGGGTTCATCCGCATGGGCACCGACACGCAGCCCATCACCCAGTCGTATCCGGTGAGCTGGATGTAGTGCAGGATGCCCGCCCACATGAGCGTCAGCACCGAGCCGTTGCGGTGATCGGGCACCACGCAGGCGCGGCCCATCTCCACGATCCGATTCCCGGTGGGATCCAGTGCGGCCAAATCGAATTCGGTGGCGGAGTAGTAGCCGCCCGCCGCGGCGACCTGGTCCGGGGGCAGCATGCGGTAGCAGCCGACGAACTGATCGGTGAGCTCGTCGCGCACCAGCAGGTGATCGCAGTGGTCGTCGAACCGGTCGGCGTCCAGGCCGGTGCCATTGTCGGGAATGGTGAATCCCGGCTCGTTCGCGAACACCTGGTAGCGCAGGCGCTGTGCGGCCTCGCGATGCTCGGCATCGGAGGAGACGACCAAGGAGTATTGGGACCGCCCGGTGGTGCGGGGCGCTTCCGGAGCGGGCTTCGACGCGGCTGCTAGCAGGCTGGAATTCGACGCTGCCATGGTGGTCATAGGCTTGATCAAGCCAGTCCCAGACTGCGCTGGAGCGACAGCCGCATTACCTGTCGATGCCAGTCCGGTGAACGCGACGCAGACCGCACCCGGAGTTCATCCGAACGCCTTCAAACGTTCTCTACCAGGACAAACGCTCGTATTCTGCCGGGGTACCGGCGGGTAACGAACCCGGGGACGACCCCGCCGACGGACCGGGCGAGCGCCCCGCAACAAGCGGAAGAGGCAAGCGTACGCCCCCGATCCGAGCCCCGCACCGGCGGGCCCGGATCGCTGTTCATCCCCGGAACAGCAGCGCCGAATCCCCGAATTCGTGCCACAGATAACCGGACTCGATGGCCACCCGATACACCTCCCGCACCACGTCCGCCCCCGCCACCGACTCCAGCAGATGCAGATGCGAAGCCCCCGGCGCATGCCAGCCGGTGATCAGCCCGTCCACCACCCGCGCCGCCCGCGTCCCGTCCAGCACCAGATCCGTCCATCCGGCCGCCGCCCGCACCAGACCATCTGTGCCCGTGGCGGTTTCGAGCGCCCGCGTCACCGTGGTCCCCACGGCCACCACCCGTCCGCCCTCGGCGTGCGTCGCATTGACCAGTCTTGCCGTCATCTCCGGCACAGAGAACCGCTCCGGACTCGGCGGCTCCCCGCCTTCCGGCGAGGAAACCCCCGTGTGCAGCGTGATCGGCGCGAGGCCCACTCCGCCCGCCACCAGCTCGGTCACCAGTTCCGTTGTGAACGGCCTTCCGGCACTAGGCATTTCGGCGCTGCCCGGCTCGCGCCCGAAGACGGTCCGATAGTAGGAGGAGGACCATCGCTCGGTCACGTAGGAATACGAGATCGGACGGCCGTACCGGGCGAGCAGTTCGGGCACGTCGATATCCGCGACCTCCGCGACCCACAACCGGTAGGCCCCGGGCAGCCAGGGTGCGTGCAGGATCGCGGTGTGGCCGCCCGGAAGCCGCACGCGCGCACCGAAATCCACCGCGGGACCATGCCAGGGCACGCCCGAGGGATCCCGCAGTTCGACCGCCCAGCCGCCCTCGTCGAGGCTGGTCGAGAAGTGCAGGACGGCGGCCTCGCCGCCGTACTCCGCGTCGACGGCCGCGTCGATCATGGCGGAGTTGTTGACCACCACCAGGTCTCCCGGACGCAGGAATGACGGCAGTTCGCGGAATCGAGCGTGGGTCAGCGTGCCGCCGTCGGCCACCATGAGGCGCACTTCGTCCCGGGCCAGGCCGCGAGCCTCCGGCGGACTGGTCGCGGACAGGTGGTCGGGGAGGGTGAAGGTGATCGGGTCCAAGGAGATCGTCATGACGACACCGACAGCTCGGAGGCGATGTAGCGGCCGCTGGGCGGACGGGTATCCAGCAGGTGGAGCAGGGCGGGGACAACGGTTTCCGGTTCGGGACGGTCGGAGATGTCCTCGCCGGGGAAGGCGGCCTGATGCATTTCGGTGCGCATATCGCCGGGGTCGAAGCTGTAGATACGCAGCGACGGGTTCTCGGCGGCGAGGACATTGGTGAGCTGGTCCAGGGCCGCCTTCGAGGCGCCGTAGCCGCCCCAGCCCTCGTATCCGCCGATCGCGGCATCGGAGCTGACACTCACGGCGACCCCGTCCGCGGCGCGCAGCGCGGGCAATGTGAGCTGCAGGATCGCCAGCGGCGCAATCACATTGGTGGTGAAGACGGCGGCCAGCTCGTCGAGCGGATACCGCTCCAGCGCGGGCAGCGGGCTCGGGCCGAGGGCGCTGGCATTGTTGAGCACCAGGTCCAATCCACCCTCGCCCACCGCCGCCGCGATCCGCTCCCGGACCGCTGGATCCGCGACATCTCCCGCGATGGCTGTGGCGCGGGTCGCGGACCGGACTGTCTCCAGCCGATCCGCACCCCGCGCCACAAGGATCAATTCCCAATCTCGCTCGGCGAGCGCGAGCGCGACCGCTCGGCCGAAGCCCGCCGACGCCCCGGTGATCAGGGCTCGTTTGCTGTTTTCAGGCATACCGCCATCGTGAAACCTGAACTTCACTCGAGGTCAATGAGTTTCTCCCGGAGCGAATCCGGAATCCGACTCAGGCGTTCTCCCGGGCGAAGCTGCGGGCCGCGATCACGACCAGCACCACCGACACCGCCAGCGTCACCACGGTCCCGATGTAGACCTCGTTCGCCCCGAAGTCCCCGCGGAACAGCGCGCGGGCCGCATCCACGGTGTGCGAGAACGGATTCGCCTTGCCGATGTTCTGCAGCCACTTCGGCCCGACCGTCAGCGGCAGCAGAATGCCCGACAGCAGCATGATCGGCACCGAGACCGAGTTCAGCAGCGAGGCGAGCGTGTCCTCCGACCGCGCCCACAGCCCCAGCGCGTACGACGCGGCGGCCAGTCCACCGCCCATGACGGCGATCAGCAGCAGCGACAGCACCAGTCCCAGCGGATTCGGCCGCAGCCCGAAGGCCGCCGTGGCCACGCCGACCAGCACCAGCGCCTGCACGACCAGCACCGTCATATCCTTGAGCACCCGGCCCAGCAGCAGCGCGCCGCGCGGGGCGGGCGTAACCCGTTGCCGCTCCACGACTCCGGCCCGCAGTTCGGCCACGATGCCGAAACCGACGAACAACGCACCGAACAGGCCGGTCTGGATGACCAGCGCCGGGGTGAGGATCTTCCACGGGTCGGCCCCCGGCCCCAGCGAGGGCGCGATGCCCTTCACCAGCGGACCGAACAGCACCAGGTAGATGATCGGCTGCATCAGCCCGATGATCACCCACACCGGGTTGCGCAGATTGGCGCGCAGCTGCGACCAGTAGATCAATCCGGTATCGCGCAGGAATGTCATGACCGGTCTCCTTCCCGGAGCGAACGCCCGGTGAGCGTGAGGAATACGTCGTCGAGGCTGGGCCGCTTGACGGTGAGCGAACCGGGCGTGATGCCCTTGTCGCCGAGCGCCGCCAGCAGCGGAACCACCGCGGCGTCACCGTGTTCCACGGTCAAATGCACGAGACTCGTTCCGGTACGCCCGCTCTCGTCGGTACGCAGCTTGGACCGCAGCTCCAGCACCTCGGACGCGATCTCCAGAGCCAGATCCGCACTGGCGGAATCGATTTCGAGGCTGATCACATCACCGGAGATGCGTCGCTTGAGCTCGTCCGGGGTGCCCTCGGCGACGATCGTGCCGTGATCCATCACCAGGATGCGGTCGCACAGCGCGTCGGCCTCCTCCAGGTAGTGGGTGGTGAGCACGACCGTGGTGCCCTCGTCCCGCAGCCGCCGGATGTGATCCCACAGGTTGGCGCGACTCTGCGGATCCAGCCCGGTGGTGGGTTCGTCGAGGTAGATGAGGGTCGGGTGATGCACCAGCCCGAGCGCGATATCCACCCGCCGGCGCTGCCCGCCGGAGAGCTGCCCGCACTTGCGCCGCTCCAGCCCGTCGAACTCCAGCGCCTTGGCCAGCTCCGCGGCATTGCGCTTGGCCTCGGCCTTGGACACCCCGAAAAGCCGCGCCTGCAATACCAATTCGTCCTCGACCAGCTCGAGTTCATTGGTCGATCCGCCCTGCGGCACGTATCCGATGCGGGAGCGCACGGTCCGCGCCTGGGTCCGCAGGTCCGCGCCGACCACGGTGGCCTCGCCCGCGGTGGGCGAGAGCAGGGTCGAGATCATCCGCAGGGTGGTGGTCTTGCCCGCCCCGTTGGGGCCGAGCAGACCGATGATCTCCCCGTAGTGCACGTCGAAGTCGATACCGGTAACCGCTTGCACGTCACCGGTTTTGGTCTTGAATGTCCGGGCCAGCCCACGAACCCGGATCACCGGATCGGTGGGTTCACCACGGACGGGTGATGTCGTTTCCACCCCACCACGGTAGAAACGACACACCCGCTTAGTCAAGCTTGATTATTAAACGTTGATTGCACGCCCATGCGGCTTACCGGACCGGCGGCGGACCTCCCCAGGTGTCCGACCACACATCCAATTCGCCGCTCTCGATCCGCGCCAGCGTCCGGCGCGACCACTCCAGATCCGCCCGAATGTGGTCCGACGTCAACCGGATCCCATCCGCCGCGTGATGCGGGATCGTGTCCCGCGGATCGCCGCTCCCCGCCAGAATCCGCTGTTCCTCGCGGTCGTAGCGGACCAGATCCGACTCGAACTTCAGAATCCGGGCCCGCAGCGCGGCGATCACCTCATCGCGGGGCGCGGAAGGAAACAGCGCCACCGGCGCGACATACGGATGCTTCGGCGAATCCGTGTCGTACAGCGCCTCGCGCAGCATCTCCCCGAACTGCTTCTCCCCCTCGGCCGTCAGCCGATACGTCGTCCGCTCCGGCCGCGCCCGCTCCTGACCGACCCCCTCGACCGAGATGAGCCCGTCGCGCTGCAACGTCTTCAACGCGCCGTACACCGACCCGGGCTTCACATTCGCCCAGTCATCGGCCTGCCAGGACAACAATTCGCGCCGGACGTCGTAGCCGTGCACGGGTTGCAGCATGCGCACCACCGCCAGCACGAGCAATCGGGTTGTAGGGACAGCCATAGTCGCAGATTAATCCTGTCCCACAACGCCAACGAGCCGCCCGGGTCGATGCCGGGCGGCTCGTTCGGATCAGGATGGTCAGGCCGCTGCGCGCGGCTGCTCCAGAACCTTTGGCGCGCGGTCCTTCTCGACCTCGTTGAAGCCGGGGCGGCCGCTGCCGATGAAGGCGATCAGCCAGGAGGCGACCGCGGCGAAGCGGTTGCGGAAGCCGACCAGGTAGAACAGGTGGACAGCCAGCCAGGTGACCCAGGCCAGGAAGCCGGTGAACTTCACCTTGTCATTGATCTTGGTGACGGCGCTGAAGCGGTTGATCACCGCCATCGAACCCTTGTCCCAGTACTTGAACGGGGTGGCCGCGGGCTTCTTGCCGCGGATCATGTCGGCGACGTGGCGGCCCTCCTGCATGGCGACCGGCGACTGGCCGGGGTAGCCGTTGAGGAAGGTCATGTCGCCGATGGCGTAGATGTCCGCGTGGCCGCCGACGGTGCAGTCCGGATTGATGAGAAGCCGTCCGGCGCGGTCGGTCTCGCAGCCGGTCGCCTCGGCCAGCACCTGCGCGAAGCCGCCGGCCTGCACGCCCGCCGACCACACCACGGTCTCGGCGGCGATGCCGCGCTCCACGCCGTCCTTGCTCTTGACGGTGACCTTGCCGGCCTCGATATCGGTCACGAAGGTGTCGACCAGGACCTCGATGCCGCTCTTCTCCAGCGACTGCTTCGAATATTCGGAGAGCCGACCGCCGAAGGGCGGCAGCACGACACCCGCGCCCTCGACGAGAGTGACCGTATCCTCCAGGTGGAAGTATCTTTTCGCGAGTTCCTTCAGCTGGCCCGCGACCTCGACGCCGGTCGCGCCCGCACCGACCACCACGAAGCTGAGCAGGCGGCGGCGGGTCTCCGGGTCGGCGGTCTTGGCCTGCTCGAAGACGCGGGTGATCTGCGCGCGCAGGGCGCGGGCATCGTCGATGGTCTTGAGCGAGAAGGTCTTGTCCGCGAAATCGTCACGGCCGAAGTAGGACTGGCTGGCGCCGGTGGCGGCGATGAGCTTGCCGTACCGAATCTTGCGCGGGCCCTCGGGGGTTTCGTAGGTGAGGATCGCGTTGGGAGCGTCGATCGCGGTCACCTTGCCCAGGCGCGCTTCGCCGTTCTTGTGCTTGCGGAGGATGTTCTGAATCGGAGGAGCGATCTCGTCGGAGGCCAGCACACCCGTCGCTACCTGGTAGAGCAACGGCTGGAAAAGATGCTCGGGGGTACCCGAGATGAGGACGTAGCGAACTCCCGACTTGTTCAGCTGCTTCGCGGCGGCCAGCCCGCCGAAGCCCGATCCGACGATGACGACATCGGCGGTTTCGATATCCGCCTCCAGGTTGTACATGACTGCTCCCTTCTGTCATGACTAACCGTGATTCGGAACGCGGTTGTTCCAGGGGTCAGGGCGCATAATCAAGATGACTCTTATCTACGTTGATCATGAATTGGAGAGATGCCGTGGAGCTGCGCCAACTGGCCTACTTCGTGGCGGTCTGCGAGGAGCTGAGCTTCAGCCGGGCCGCGAGCCGCTGTTTCATCTCGCAGTCGGCCATCAGCCACCAGATCGCCAGGCTGGAACGCGACCTTGGCGTGAACCTCTTCGAACGCTCGACAAGATCGGTCGTACCCACCGACGCGACCACTCGGCTACTTCCCCTTGCGAAGCAAATGCTGAGCCTGGAATCCGCCATTCGCGCAGCTGTGCGGGCCTCCGGCCCGCGTATTCGCCTGGCGGCCAATATGAGCTTCGCAACAAGATCGCTGTCCGCCATCGCCGGAGCACGCGAGGCGCATCCCGGCGCGGAGATCGAATTCGTCATCAAGCCCTTCCGCCAGCGCATTCAGGCGGTGGCCGACGGGGACTGTGATCTTGCTCTCATCCGGGGCAGCGTGGACCAGCCCGGGCTGAGCGTGCAGCAGCTCTGGGTCGAGGATCCGGTCATCGCCACCTCCACCTCGCACCCGCTCGTGCAGCGCGGCGGGGATGTCACGCTCGCGGAATTGGGGGCGTATCCGCTGCTGCTGCCGCCGGAGTCGGAACAGGTGCTGCTGCACAATGTGGTGCGCGCGGCCTTCGCCGATCTGCCCACCGGTCCGGTCTTCGGGCCGCCGATCCCGCCCGACCACACCGCCACCATGGAGCTCATCAACCGGCCCGACGCGTGGACGATCCTCTACGCCGACACCCAGATCGAGGGCATCGCCACCCTGCACCTGACGGGTCACCCGCTGCGCATCCCGGTCTCCGCGGTCACCCGCAGCGAGGGTCGCCCCTCGCCCATCGTCACCACACTGCTGGCGGCGCTGCACTCCTCATGAATAAATTCGTCTGAGTCACTGCGCAATTGGCCGGGCGCGACGCCGCTCGCCGTCCTACGCTGGGTGCGTGGGGCAGGAGAGCATGCGCGCTTCCGACAAGGACCGCGAGCAGATCGTCGACAGGTTACGGGTCGCGATGGACGAGGGGCGGATCTCGCTCCACGAATTCGATTCCCGGTTGCAGCAGGTGTATTCGGCCAAGACCTACGGCGAACTCAGCCCGATCCTGTCCGACCTACCCGTGCAACGGGTTCCGGGTCGCGCCGCCAAGACCGATCCCGGCAGCGTCCCGGTCTGGGTCAAAATCATGTGGACGCCCTGGGTTTTCGTGAACCTGCTGGTCCTGGTGATCTGGTTCGCCACCGGCATGGGCACCTTCTGGCCGATCTGGGTGGAAGCGCCGTGGGGCATCGCCCTGCTCATCCCCACCACCATCGGCATCCTGGTGCAGCGCGACTCGAACCGCCGCCGCGCCGAACGCGAACAGTTCCGGCCGCAATAGCTTTCGAGCCGCGCACAGGCTCTGATCAGGCCAGCGCCGTCGTGACCGCGAGATGCAGCCGCAGATCCTCGGGCTCCTCGTCCTCGACGGCCCACACGATCTCCTCCATCGACCGCATGAACGCCCACGCCTGCGCCCGCTCGACCGGGACCTCCAGCGCAGCGGCGGTCCGCTCGACCACTGCCCGCGCGTGCTCCGGCGTCGGATCACTCTGCACCTGGATCATCACCAGGAATCCGGCATCGAACGCGGCCTCACCCAGATACGCCTTCGGGTCGATGAGCAGCCACGGCTCTCGCTCCGCCGCAACAATATTGCCGAGGTGCGTATCTCGATTGACCACCAGCAACGGCCCTTCCGGCTCCGTGAGCTGGGCGCACCTTTCGGCAGCGCGATCCAGCAGCCGGGTCGAAATCACCTCGGCGACTTCGGCCTCCGGCTTCCCGAACATGCCCTCCCACTCGTCGACCATCCCGGCGGCCGTCGGCAGCGCCGGGAATCCGGCGGGCACCGCGACCGGCTCGCGCCGCAGCCGCCGATACAACCGGCACGCCTGCTCGACCTTCCCGATGTTCTCCGGCCGCCCCTCGAGGCTCGGGAATCCGGGCTGGTACAGCAATTCGGTGCCGGGCCGCGCCCATTCCAGCAGCATCGCCCCACTCGCGGAATCGAACTCGTACAGCCGCACGGCCCCGTCCCCGCCATAGCAATACAGCCCCGTCGGCTCCCCGACGTTCTCCTCGTCGACCACCGGCACCTTCAAGACCGCCACCGACCCATCCGCCCGTCGCACCGGCGCGACCCACGAATGCGTTCCCCCGCCGAAGCTCTCCCCGACTATCTCCAATTCCCACCCGGCACAAAGCCGTTCGACCAGCCCCGGCAGGTCGGCCAGCCACTTCGGCCCTCGCTCCCCGAAAGCGGTCGCGATGGTCTCCTCGACATTGCTCGGCAGTGAGATCGACATCAGTCCAGCTTGCCACCGACGCCTTGCTCGGCAACTCCGGCAGCCACCTCGTCGCCCGGCTCCACAGCTGATTCCCCCTCGGGTTCCGGGGCGGCGGGCGGTGCCGGTTCGGGCACCGGGGTTTCGTGCACGGTGCGCCAGAGGTGGGTCCGCCCGTCCGTCACCAGTACGGCCGTCACCGTGCGCCTGCCGGTTTTCACAGCGCCGATGCGGTTCTCAGCGACGAAGCGGACCACGATGAGCTGCCCGCTCCGGGCGATCTCCGCGATATCGGAGACCTCGATCTCCACTCCCGCCAGCGCATTTCGCGCCGACCACATCCCCGCCAGGAACGTCTCCCGATCCACCGCCTGACCGGTGGTCACCACCGAGGTGAACTGCTCGTCCAATGCCCCCGAGATCCGGTCGAACACCTTCGGCAGCGCATCCGACCCGAGCCACTCGGCCAGATCGAAATGCAATGCCTCGATGACATCCTTCAGCTCGACGCCCTCCGAACGGACCTCGTCCGCCTCGTCAGCCCGCCGGGATGCGGGCGCCTCGGCCCGCCCCCGCCGAGGATCGAATCGCCCACGCACGGGGCAAGCGTGCCCGACCCGGCGGCGGCTGTCCATATATGCAAATGTCCCCCGGCCGTTTCCGGCCGGGGGACACTCGAATTGTCTTTCACCGCAAGGGCGAAACCCTTAGCCCTTGTGAGCCTTCACGGCCTCGGTGAGCTGCGGGGCGACATTGAACAGGTCGCCGACGATGCCGTAGTCCGAGATCTCGAAGATCGGGGCCTCTTCGTCCTTGTTGACGGCCACGATGGTCTTCGAGGTCTGCATGCCGGCGCGGTGCTGGATCGCGCCGGAGATGCCCAGGGCGATGTACAGCTGCGGGGAGACCGTCTTACCGGTCTGACCGACCTGGAACTGGCCCGGGTAGTAGCCCGAGTCGACGGCGGCACGCGAGGCGCCGACCGCGGCACCGAGGGCGTCGGCCAGCGGCTCGACGACCTTGCCGAAGTTGTCGGCCGAGCCGACACCGCGGCCACCCGAGACCACGATGGAGGCCTCGGTCAGCTCCGGACGGTCGCCGCCCACGATCGGCTCACGCGAGACGACCTTGGTGACGCCCTCTTCCTGCGCGGGCAGGTCGACGACGACCTTCTCGCCGGCGCCGGCCTGCGGGGCCGCCTCGACGGCGCCCGGACGCACCGAGATGACCGGGACATCGCCGGTGGCCTTGGCATCCACGGTGAACGCGCCACCGAAGATGGAGTGCTGCACCGAGCCGTCACCGTTCACGGCGATGGCGTCGATGAGCAGGCCGGAACCGATGCGGGCGGCCAGGCGACCCGACACCTCCTTGCCCTCCGCGGTGGCGGCGACCAGGATCGCGGCCGGGGCGGCGGACTCGGACAGGCCGGCGAGGACGTCGACCTTCGGGGTCACCAGGAAGCCCTCGGCGTCGTCACCCTCGGCGACGTAGATCTTCTCGGCGCCGGCGGCGGCGAGCGCCTCGGCCAGCTTGTCGGCGGTGCCGGGGGCGGCGACCACGACGGCGGCCGGGGTGCCCAGCGCGCGGGCGGCGGTGAGGAGTTCGGTGGTGACCTTCTTGGGCGCACCCTCAGCGTGCTCCACGAGCACGAGTACTTCTGCCATTGTTCTTTCTCCTGAAGTTCGTTCGGCTCGGGGGACTTAGATGATCTTCTGACCGACGAGGTAGGTGGCGATCTGGTTGCCGCCCTCGCCTTCGTCGACGATCTTCTCGCCCGCCGTGCGCGCCGGCTTCGGGGTCACACCGGTCACCTGGGTGCCGGCGTTCGCAACGCCCACGGTCTCCGGGTCGACGCCCAGATCCGCCAGGGTGAAGGTCTGAACTTCCTTCTTCTTGGCGGCCATGATGCCCTTGAAGGACGGGAAGCGCGGCTCGTTGATCTTCTCGGTGACCGAGACGATGGCCGGCAGGGAGGCCTCGAGCTTGAAGACGCCCTCGTCGGTCTCGCGCTCGCCGGCGATGCGGTCGCCGTCGACGGTCAGCTTGCGCAGGTGGGTCAGCTGCGGCAGGCCCAGGTACTCGGCGATGATCGCCGGAACGGCGCCGGCGCGACCGTCGGTGGCCTCGTTGCCCGCGATGACCAGCTCGATGCCCTCGATCTGGCCGAGAGCCGCGGCCAGGATGTAGGCGGTCTGCACGGCGTCGGAGCCGTGGATGGCCGGGTCGTTGATGTGGATGGCCTTGTCCGCGCCCATGGAGAGGGCCTTGCGGATGGCCTCGGTGGCCCGGTCCGGACCGGCGGCCAGCACGGTGACCTCGCCGCCCTGCGCCTCCTTGATCAACAGCGCCTCCTCGACGGCGCGCTCGTTGATCTCATCGAGGATGGCGTCGGCGGCCTCGCGGTCGAGGGTGTAGTCCCCGCTGGTGAGCTTGCGCTCGGACCAGGTATCGGGAACCTGCTTGATCAGTACGACGATGTTCGGCATGGGTCTTCGTCGACCTCCTGTTCTGGTGGCACTGGGGTGGCGGTCGCACGAGTTCGTCACGTACGTCCACAAGTAGCTCGTTCGGGAGATTACCCTACGTTAAGTTACTCGTGGGTAACTTACGGTGTGAGTTTCTGCATCGGTTGATCCGGTCGCGGGTGTGATATGTGCAACCGCTAACGTCGGAGCGGTGAGCGACGCCGTGACACCTGTTGAAAACCCCACCGATCCCCTGCCTTTGACCGGTGAGCGGACCGTGCCCGGCATCGCCGAGGAGAACTACTGGTTCCGGCGGCACGAGATCGCCTATGTGCGGATGCTCGAGCAGTGCCGAGGCAAGGTCGTGCTGGAGGCCGGCAGCGGAGAAGGCTACGGGGCCAACATGATCGCGGACGTCGCGGCGCAGGTCACGGGCCTGGACTACGACGAAAGCGCGGTCGCGCACGTGCGGGCCAAGTACCCGCGGGTGGAGATGGTGCAGGGCAATCTCGCCGATCTGCCGCTGGCCGACGACTCGGTCGACATCGTGGTGAACTTCCAAGTGATCGAGCACCTTTGGGATCAGGCGCAGTTCCTGCGCGAATGCCTGCGGGTGCTGCGGCCCGGCGGCAAGCTGCTGATCTCGACGCCGAACCGGATCACCTTCTCGCCGGGGCGCGATACGCCGCTCAACCCTTTCCATACGCGTGAGCTGAATGCGGCGGAGATGACCGAGCTGCTCGTCGAGGCGGGTTTCACGGTCGAGCTGATGGCGGGCATCTTCCACGGGCCCGAACTGGTGGCGCTGGACGAGAAGTGGGGCGGGTCGATCATCGACGCGCAGATCGAGCGGGCGCTCGCGGGTGAGCCGTGGCCGGCGGATCTCGCGGCGGATGTGGCCGCGGTGCGCATCGAGGACTTCGAACTGCTGGCCGATTCCGAGCGCGATATCGATGCCAGTTTGGATCTGGTCGCCATCGCGGTGAAGCCGTGAGCGAGAACGTTTCCCAGGTACCGGGGCAGTTCACCCTGGTGCTGCACTCGCATCTGCCGTGGCTGGCGCATCACGGGCGGTGGCCGGTCGGCGAGGAGTGGCTCTACCAGTCGTGGGCGGCGTCGTATCTGCCCGTGGCGAAGGTGTTGAGAACCCTTGCGGCCGAGGGGCGTTCGCATCTGATCAGCCTGGGGATCACGCCGGTGCTGGCGGCGCAGCTGGACGACCCGCACTGCCTGAAGGGCATGCATCACTGGCTGGGCAACTGGCGGCTGCGCGCGGACGAGGCGTCCATGGCGGGCAATACGGCGCTCGGCGGTCACGAACATCGGCTCGCATCAGCGGCTTTGGCGGATTTCGAGACGCGGTGGCGGCACGGGGCCTCGCCGGTGTGGCGGGAACTCATCGACGCCGAGGCCATCGAACTGCTGGGCGGGCCGCTGTCGCATCCGTTCCAGCCGCTGCTGGATCCGCGGCTGCGGGAATACGAGCTGGTCGAGGGACTGGCCGACGCGCAGGCGCGGTGGGGGCACACGCCCGCGGGGATCTGGGCTCCCGAATGCGGATTCACGCCGGGGATGGAGCGGACCTACGACAAGGTCGGCATCTCGCATTTCATGGTCGACGGTCCGGCGCTGCGCGGCGACACCACGCTCGGGCGTCCGGTCTGGGATTCGGATGTGGTGGCCTTCGGGCGCGATCTCGCCGTGAGCTACCGCGTGTGGTCGCCGAAATCCGGGTATCCCGGGCAGCCCTACTACCGTGATTTCCATCACTATGATCACGCCACCGGGCTGAAACCGGCGCGCGTCACAGGCAAGACCGTCGCCGGCGCGGACAAGGCCCCTTACGATCCGGAACTCGCGGCCGCGGCCGTCGAGAAGGACGTCGCGGATTTCGTGGCGACCGTGCGGGAACGGTTGATCTCCGAGTCCGAGCGCATCGGCCGCCCGGCGCTGGTGGTGGCCGCGTTCGACACCGAATTGTTCGGGCACTGGTGGCACGAGGGCCCGCAGTGGCTCGAACAGGTGCTGCGCGCGCTGCCCGAGGCCGGGGTCACCGTCGGCACCCTCGCCGACGCCCGGGCCCGCGGCTACGTGGGCGAACGCGTCGAATTGGCCGACTCCTCGTGGGGTTCGGGCAAGGACTGGCGGGTGTGGGCCGGGGACCAGGTCGCCGATCTGGTGCAGCTCAATGCCGAGGTGGTGCGGCTGGCGCTGGACACCCTCGACAAGATGCGCGTCGACGCCAGCGGGCTGCGCGACCGGGTCGCCGATCAGCTGCTGCGGGAGGCGATTCTCGCCGTCTCCAGCGACTGGGCGTTCATGGTGTCGAAGGATTCCGCGGCCGGATACGCGCGCGACCGCGCCCATGAACACGCACACGCCGTGCGCGAGATCGCCGCGGCGGTGGCCGCCGGGCAACTCGCCAAAGCGGGGCAGTTGGCGGCAGGATGGGTGGCGGCCGACGGACTCTTCCCCGCGCTCGACGCGCGCAGGCTCGGCCCCGCTTCAGAAGGACCCGCATGAAGATCTTGATGGTGTCGTGGGAGTACCCACCCGTCGTAGTCGGTGGGCTGGGCCGCCACGTCCATCACCTGGCCGTCGAACTGGCCGCGGCCGGGCACGAAGTCGTCGTGCTGGCGCGCCGGCCGATGGGCACCGACGCCACCACCCACCCGACCCACTCGTTCATCGAGGAGGGCGTGCTGGTGGTGGCGGTCGCCGAG
Organism: Nocardia sp. JMUB6875; assembly: GCF_041154655.1. Classification (NCBI taxonomy): domain Bacteria; kingdom Bacillati; phylum Actinomycetota; class Actinomycetes; order Mycobacteriales; family Nocardiaceae; genus Nocardia; species Nocardia sp. JMUB6875. The sequence goes on along the minus strand of NZ_BAAFGR010000002.1, from coordinate 89,567 downwards.
GACCCGCCCGCCTTCGACTTCGGCGAGGACATGCTGGCCTGGACACTGGCCATGGGACACGCCATGGTGCGGGCGGGCATTGCTTTGAACAAGCCGGGGATCGGCGAGGGCTGGACTCCGGACGTGGTGCACGCGCACGACTGGCTGGTCGCGCATCCGGCCATCACGCTGGCCGAGTATTACGACGTGCCTTTGGTTTCCACCATTCACGCCACCGAGGCCGGGCGGCACAGCGGCTGGGTCTCCGGACGCGTGAACCGGCAGGTGCATTCGGTCGAGTGGTGGCTGGCGCACGAATCCGACGCGCTGATCACGTGTTCGGAGTCGATGAAGGACGAGGTGCACCGGCTCTACGGGGCCGAGCGCGTCCCGATGACGGTGATCCGCAATGGAATCGACGTGGGCGCGTGGACCTTCCGCGAACGCGCTCCGCGCTCCGGGCCGCCGCGACTGCTGTATGTCGGCCGTCTCGAATACGAGAAGGGCATCCAGGACGCGATCGCCGCGCTGCCGCGCATCCGCAAGGCGCATCCGGGCACCACGCTGACCGTCGCCGGTATCGGCACCCAATTCGATTGGCTGCGTGAGCGGGCCCGCGTCCACCGGGTGGCACGCGCGGTCAACTTCGTCGGCAAGCTCGACCACACCGACCTGCTCGGCTGGCTGCACAGCGCCGACGCGATCGTGCTGCCCAGCCGCTACGAGCCCTTCGGCATCGTCGCGCTGGAAGCGGCGGCCGCGGGTACACCGCTGGTGACCTCCACCGCGGGCGGCCTGGGCGATCTGGTCACCGACGGCGTCACCGGCGCGTCCTTCGAACCGGCCGACGTGAATGGTGTTGCGGAAGCGGTCATCTCGGTCCTCGACGATTCGGCCGCGGCCCAGGACCGCGCCTGGTCGGCACGCGAACGGCTCACCGCCGACTTCGCCTGGGACGTCGTCGCCCAGGAGACCGCCCTGGTCTACCAGTCCGCCAAGCGCCGTGTCCGCACCCCGCTGGGCCGTCCGGTCATCACCGAACGTCCACTGCCGGAACGGGATCCGAACCAGCCGTACTGAGCGACCCGCCGGGTCCGCAGGATTCGCGAGGGACATCCATTTGCCCTGAATTGGAACATGTTCTAACCATGGGTGGGTGACCCGTGTACAGCGAGGTGATTCCGGCGTTGCGGAACGCCTACTACTGGAACGAGATCCGAACCAGCCCTAGTGAATCGCGCCCAGGACCCGCCGACCCGGACGATGAATCGGGCGAGTTCGGACCTGCTCGCCCGGTCCGCACATATTTTCGATTCATGGTCATACCGTCAGCACGTGGTCAGTTCGAAGCACGAGGCGATGCATCGGCTCTTCCAGAGCCATCCCGAGGTATTCGAGCGCGCCTTTACCGCGCTGAATCTCCCATTTCCCAAACCCCTTTCGGTCGCCTTGCTGCCGAACGACCTGACCGAGATCGAGCCCTTGGAACGACGTGTGGACACGCTACTGCGCGTCGACACCGACGAGGGACCGTTCCTCTTGTTGGTGGAGGCTCAAGGCCGCGACGACAAACGGAAGCCGAGCTCGTGGGCCTACTACCTTGCGCACGTGTATGCGAAATATGATCTGCATCCGGTCCTGCTGGTCGTCTGTCAAGACACCGCGACCGCATCCTGGGCGGCAGGGCCGCTTCGCATCGGCCCGCGCCAGTGGACCAGCCTTGTCGTACATCCTCTGGTCTTGGGCCCGCACAACGTCGCTCCGCTGACTGATGTGGGTGATGCTGTCAACGACATCCCGCTGACCACTCTCTCCGCCATCACTCACGCCAACGATGCGAATATCGGTGACATACTGAAGACGCTTGCCACCGCATTACAGAAGATCGACGAGGACGACGCCCTGATCTTCGCTGAACTCACCGAACTCGGACTGGGCAAGAGCCCGGCTGGCAACCTCTGGAGACAGTTGATGACCGTGGACCTCTCATTCTTCCGCTCCGAAACATCCCAACGCCTCCGTGCCCAAGGCCGCAACGAAGGGCTCGCAGAGGGACGTACCGAAGGGCTCGCCCAGGCTGTTCTTCACACTCTCGAACGCCGCGGAATCGCAGTATCCGGCGACGCACGCACACGGATCATGTCCTGTGCAGAACCCGAGCGTCTACTGAACTGGCTGGACGTGGCCACGACCGCCGCCGAGGTTGACGAGCTCTTTCGAGACGAGTCGTAGCCGTCTACACGGCACTGTAGCCGTGTAGACGTCAGTTGAAGTCGCAGCCCGGATTCGAGGCGTCTTCAGACAGCGGACTGCCCGCGGGCAGGACATAGAGCACATCGAGAATCTGCGCCTCAGTCCCCAGATTCCGCTCTATATGCACGTTCCCGGTCCCAGCCCGCTCCACGAAAAACGTTCCCGCGCCACCGGTTTGATCGATAGCACAGTCCGCCCCGTAATGGCTGATCTCCCCCTGCCGCACATACGCGTACAACGTCCCGTCATGGAAATGCCACCCCGTGGAACCGCCCGGCGCGACGGTGATTTCCCGCAAAATGTAATCCATCCCGCCAATCGTGGTGCGCGACAGAATCACCGCGCTCACCCCATCCGACGGTGTCGCATGAGCGGTCACGCCCATCGACCCCACCAACGCGACGGACGCCAAACCGGTCAATACAGCTCGAACTCCGAGAGTCACCGATCCACGGTATCCCTCGGCATCCGAGCCCGCAGCGTGAAATGAGTTAAGCGTCCAGCTTTTTGAGGGCTTTTTGGACGGTTAGGAAGGTGCGGGTGGTGATGTCTTTGCCCAGGGTTTTTTCGATTACCTGCATGAAGTTGGTGGTGCTGGGGTTGGTGTTGTCGATTACCGAGAGGAGGGCGGCGGACTCGGGGTCGAAGCGGAGGATTTTGACAGTGTTGGTGTCGTCCTCGGGGAAGACTGGGAGAGTTTCGGGGGCTTCGCGGACGAAGGTGACCGTCAGGTAGGTCTCGCGGCAGTGGGTTAGGCCTGCGAAGGGGTCGGAGTCGACCAAGGCTTGGAGTTGGGCTCGGGTGCGGATGAGGGTGCCGCCGGGGATGCCCAGTTCGGTGTTCAGGGCCTTTTGGATTTTGGATTCCAGGGCGGGGACGTTCGTGGCCTTGGCTTGGAAGGTTACGTTGCCGCTGGAGAGGAGGGTCGAGACCTTTTCGAAGCCCAGGTTCTCGAAGACGCCGCGGAGTTTTTCGTTGCGCATGTTGGGGTTGCTGGGCATGATCCCGCGCAGGAAGGCGGCGTAGCTGTGCATGGCCGTAGAACCTACCTGCGCGGGGGGACGAAATCAGGAGGCGGTGACGCCGTTTTTCTTGCGTTCGATGTCGGCGAGGGCCTCGAGGTGGGCGGCGCGCTTCTCGGCGGCGGAATCCCAGGCGTCCTTGCGGTTCTTGACGACCTTGGCGGGGGCGCCGACGGCGATGGAGTAGTCGGGGATATTGCCCTTGACCACGGCGTGGGCGCCGAGGACGCAACCGCGGCCGACCAGGGTGGAGCGCAGCACGGTCACCTTGGCGGCGATCCAGGTGTCGGGGCCGATGCGGACCGGCGACTTGACGATGCCCTGGTCCTTGATGGGCATATTGATGTCGTCGGTGACATGGTCGAAGTCGCAGATGTAGCACCAGTCGGCGACCAGGGTGGATTCGCCGATCTCGATATCGAGGTAGGTGTTGACGACATTGTCCTTGCCGAACACCACCTTGTCGCCGATGCGCAGCGAACCCTCGTGGCAGCGAATGGCGTTGCCGTCGCCGATGTGCACCCAGCGGCCGATCTCCAGCCGGCCCAATTCGGGGGTGGCGTGGATTTCGACATTGCGGCCCAGGAACACCATGCCGCGCAACACCACATGCGGGTTGGCCAGCTTGAACTTGGCCAGCCGGTAATAGCGCACCAGATACCAGGGTGTGTACGCGCGATTGGCGAGCACCCACTTGAGCGAGGCGGGCGTGAGGAAACGGGCCTGCTCCGGATCCCGGCGGCGCGAACCCCGCCAACGCGAGCGCAACGGTGCGCCCCACATGCTCGTCACGAACTTGCTCCCTGTGTTCACCGGACGTTTCAACGAGGGTATCCGCCCCCTCGAATGGGCGTGAAAGTAGGCTGTCCCCCGGCTGTAGCGGCCCGACGCGAATCCTCAGACTTCCGTACTGGCAGAAGGGACACCAGCAGGTGCGAAACGGCAGGCGGCAGACCGGACGTGACCGACGCGCGCACACCGGGGTGAAGGTGCTGGCGGCCGCGGCGGCCGGGCTCTTCACGCTGACCGCGTGTTCGTACGGCAGCACCAAGGTCGACGATATCGGCGTCGGCCCCGGCAAGGGCTGGCCGCTGGCCTTCCGCGACGCGCACAACAGCGGATCGACCCCGGTGACCGGTTCGCGCAAGCTGGCGCTGAATTGGTCACGGCCCGTGGGCAGCCCGATCGCGCAGCCGGTCATGGTCGGCGCCGACGGGCAGCTGTATGTCACCACCCGCACCGCCGGGTGCAATCTCGCGTCGTTCCAGATGCCGACCGGCCGCAAGCGCTTCTGCAATGTGATGGGCCCCAGCGCCATCGACGGCGGCTCCGCGGTCGACGGCAGCGGGAACGTGTACGTCGGCGACGACGGCGCGGTGAACTCCTACAACAATCTCGGCCAGCCGCGCTTTCGCACGCCCGCCGCCGGGACTCCGGTGTCGCTGCAGTTCACCAGTGACGGGAATGTCCTGTCCGTCACGCAATCCGGGCAGATCGACGTGCTCAGCCGTCAGACCGGCGACCGCCAGGTGCCCACCTTCCAGCTGCTCGGCGAACCCGATTTCCTCGCCAACGCGTCGTTGAACCGCCCGCCGGACGGGCAGGGCCTCGACGACTGCGCGACCGGCGGCCCGCAGTGCCCGGTCGCGAATGTGTCGGCGGTGGACCAGAAGTCGGGACGCTTCTACGCGACGCTGTGGAAGCCGGGCGACGGTGACGCCGCGCTGGTCGCGCTCACCTACGACGGCAAGGCGGTCCGCGTCGACTGGGACGCGAAGATGCTCACCGAGGGCAGCGCCACCAGCCCGGCGCTCTCGGCGGACGGGGACACCGTCTACGTCGGCGACAACACCAACCGGCTGATCGCGGTGGATGCCGCCACGGGTAAGACCAAATGGACGCAGGACCTGGGTTTCCCGGCGCGCGGCGGCATCTCCATCAGTGAGGGCCTGCTCATTCCCGCCGGGGACGAGGGGCATCTGCTCGCCCTGCGCGACAAGGGCGATCACGCCGAGATCGCCTGGGAGCGCAAGGATCTGGAGTTGCGCGGGCGGCCCGTGCAGGCCGCCGGCCAGACCGGGTACACGGTCGCGCCGATCGGCGACAAGCTGACGCTGGTCACCTTCGACACCCATTCCGGCGCGACGGTGCAGTCCAACGACCTGCCGGGCGCGGAGGGCACCACGGTCGGCACCGCGGTGGGCGCCGAGGGCGAGGTCGTCGTCACCACCCGCATCGGCGAACTGTTCGTCTTCAAACCGGAGAAGTAGCGCCGAATTCCGCCTTGACCTTGACGCAAGGTCAACCCTCATCCTGAGGTCGGGAGCCCCCGGACCGGCCGGAACGGCTTCAGGATGGAGACGGATCATGACGACGTTGCTCACGAAGATCGTCGGCGACCTCGGTGACAAGCGCCGGTGGCGGGACAACCGGGCGCACGTCAAAGCGCTTCCCGCGCATTACCGTTCGACGGTCGAGGCGCTGGAGCGGTACCTGACGCACCTCGGCGGGGTCACGCTGGGTGAGATCGAGGCGGGACTCCCGATGGAGATGCTCGAGGATCTCACGGGCCTGTTCGAACAGGCCGCGATGAACGGCAACCCGCCCGTGCGCGGGGTGATCGGCGCGGATCCGGTGGAGTTCGCCGAGACCTTCCTGCGGAACCACACCGGCGGCCAGTGGATCAGCCGCGCGCACGATCCCGAGCTCGGCGCGCTCGAGCGCGAGTTCCACCGGGAGGTCGATCGCGGGATCGCCAAGGAGCGCAAGCGCCTGACCGAATCCGTCGCCCGCGCCGAACGGTAGGAATCCGAGGCAGTCTGGAACCATGCTCACCATCAGCCGATTGGCGGCGTACGCGGGCGTGACCGTGCGGGCGGTGCGCCACTACCACCGGATCGGGTTGCTGCCCGAGCCCGCGCGCGACCGGTCCGGCTACCGGATCTACGACGCCGCCGCGGTGCTGCGCTTGATCCGGATCCACGCCCTCGCCTCGGCCGGTGTGCCCCTGGCGCGCGTGCAGGAACTGCTCGACGCGGGTCCGGAGGAATTCACCACGGGGGTCCGCGCCATCGACAAGGACCTGCGCGCCGAGATCCGGCGCTTGCAGGAAAGCCGGGAGCGCCTCGCGAAACTCGCCGCGGGAGAACATCTGGCGCTGCCGCAGAGCGTCGTGGACTACCTCGATCGGGTGCGCAGCCTCGGCGTGGGCGAACGGTATCTCGAGTTGGAGCGGGACGGCTGGATCATGCTCGCCGCGCAGGTGCCGGATCTGGTGGACGCCGTGATCGCCCAGAAGCACGAGGACTTGAACAATCCGGACATGGTGCGGCTCTACGGATTACTGGATACTGCGCTCGACTGGACGATCGACGACCCGCGGATCGCCGAGCTCGCGGACATCGTGGAACGCATGATGGCTTGCGCGATCAGAGACGGAGAGGTGGATATCGACAACCCCGGCGGTGAGTTCGCGAGCAGGCTCGACGATCATTTCGTCGACATGCTGGACACCGCCATGGTCGAGGCATCACCGGTCGCCGCGCGGCTCATGGAGATCATGGCGGAACGGGGCTGGAAGGGCTGGACCCGAATCGAGCGGATACCCGACGACCTGCTCGAATCATGAAGCAGCCCTGAGGATTACCGCGAGGCCGACGCGAACGCGTCGACCTTCGCGGCGACGCGCTGCAGCAGGTCCATCAGGGTGCGGTATTCGTCGTCGCTGAGGCCCTCGATGGAGGCGTTGCGCAGCACCTGGATGCGCTCGAAGAGGTTCGCGTGCACGGCGAGGCCCTGCGGGGTGATCGCGTACGCGCCGGTGTCACCGAGGGCGACCCAGCCGCGATCGAGCAGTACGCCGAGATACGGTGCGGCCGTGGGGTCTTGGGCGTTCAGGAACGGGGACAACGCCACGTCCAGGGCATCGGCGTCGAGCGGCCCGCCCGAGAGGGTGTGCAGGATCTGCCAGTGGCGGCGCAGCAGGCCCTCGGTGGCCAGAATCGCGGCGAAGTGCTCCTCCAGGGTCTTGTCGATGTGCTTGAGCCAGTAGCCGAACGGCTTCGGGGTGGTCATGATGGTCTCCAAACAGTTGTACTTTTACATTTGAATGTACTTTAGCAAGTAATTGTAAGATGGCAAGTGTGAAGGACATCGACCCCGCGAAGGACGGCGACCCCGCGATCGTCGCCATCGAGCGCGCCATGGTGGCCATCCGGCGCAGCCAAAGTCGCCGCGCCCTCAATAGATTCGCGGCCCGCGCGGGTGGCCCGACCGTCGATCCGACGCTGTTCGGCGTCCTCGACGCGATCGAGGCCCGCGACGGCGAGGCCACCGTCGGCGAGGTCGCCACCGCCCTGGGCGTCGATCAGCCGCGCGCCAGCCGCCTGGTGGCGCGCGCGGTCGCCGACGGACTACTGGAACGCCGCGCCGATCAGCACGACGCGCGGCGCATCCAACTGCATCTCACCCCCACCGCGCGCACGGCCCTGAACCGCGCGCACGCCAACCGTCAGGCCATCTTCGCCGAGACGACGGCCGACTGGCCCGACCGCGAGCGCGCCGAATTCGCCCGGCTCCTCACCAGATTCGTCACCGACTTCGAGGCCATCACCGGAAATCCGTAGGGCTCAGCCGGGACGCACCACACCGAGTCAGTCGGGACGCACCGCATCCAGGGCGGTGGCCGCGCGTTCGAGCATGGCGATCAGCGCCTCCCGCTCCGCGTCGGTGAACTCCGCGGCCAGCGCGCGCTCCACCGGCACCGCCCGCCGGTCGGCGGCATGCATGACCTTGCGGCCCTCGTCGGTGAGCCGCGTCTCCAGCACATTGCGATGCCAGGCATGCGGCGTGCGCTCGATGAACCCGCGCTCACGCAGATTGCTGAGCACCGTGTTCATGGTCGGCGGCGTGACGCCGCATCGCCGGGCCAGCTCCGCAGCGGAAATCCCCGGATTCTCACTGAGCACGTACAGCGCCGCGTACTGCGGGATGGTCACCCCCGCGGGCTTGAGCGCCGCGTTCTTCGCGCCCATCAGCGCCTGTTCGGCACGCTTGATGAAGGTCCCCAGCCGCTCTTCGACAGGCATCGACGTCACCCCGGGATGATAACCCATCCATTCATTCGAACCTTGACGATCATTAGAGCTCTAATCTATCTTCGCTCTCGCACCTTACGACCGCCGGCCCGAAAGGCACCCATGTCCCACCCGGTCATCCCCGACAAGTACGCCGACCTGCTGACCCGCCCCCTGTTCGCACACATGGCCACCCTCAATCCCGACGGCACCCCGCAGGTCACCCCGATCTGGCAAATCTGGGACGGCGAGTTCCTGCGCTTCACCACCACGACCACCCGCGCCAAGCACCGCAACACTTCTCGCGATCCGCACGTCGCAGTCAGCATCAACGACCCCGACTCGCCATACCGGTATCTCGAGATCCGCGGAGTCATCGAGCGCATCGACGCCGATCCCGAGGGCGAGTTCTTCGACGTCCTCGCCCGGCGCTACAACCTGCCGTACCAGAAGCCGGTCGGCGATCACCCGGACCGGGTCATCCTCGTCATGCGCCCCACCCACGCCACCTACCAGGGCTGACCGGTCAAATCCGACCATACAACGCACAGTTCATGATTGCCAGTCTAGAAGATAATCACTTCATGTGCCTATATTGAACGTGGGTCGACCGACCCCGACGTCCGACCGCACCGCGGATTCGGCGTTCGGTTCAACGAGGAAAAGGCACTGGCATGCATGACCTTTCAGATCTGCGCACCGCGGTACGCGGCCGCGTCACCCTGGCCGGGGACGACGGTTTCGACGCCGCTCGGCAGCCATGGAATCGCGCGGTCGATCAGCGGGCGGCCGCGGTGGTCGAGGTCGCCGACGCATGGGACGCGGCGGCGCTCGTGGCCTTCGCCCGGGACCGGGGGCTGACGGTGTCGGCCCAGCCGAGCGGGCACGGCGCGACCGGCGATGTGGACGGGGTGATCCTGGTGCGCACCGCGGCGCTCACCGGGATGCGGATCGATCCCGAATCCTGGTCGGTTCGGGTCTGGGCCGGGACGCAATGGGGTGAAGTGTGCACGGGCGCACAAGATTACGATCTGCTGCCGGTGACCGGCAGTTCCCCGGTGGTGAGCGTGGTCGGATACACCCTGGGCGGCGGGTTGAGCTGGTTCGCGCGCCGATTCGGCTGGGCCGCCGACCATGTCACCGCCTTCGACGTGATCACCGCCGACGCCATGCCCGCCCGGGTGACCGCCGCGACCGATCCGGACCTGTTCTGGGCCTTGCGCGGCGGCGGTGGCGACTTCGCCTTGGTGACGGCCATGGAGTTCGACCTGCAGCCCGCGCCGGCACTCTTCGGCGGCCGCATGCTCTGGACCGGCGACAAGATCGCCGACGCCCTCGCGGTCTTCCGCGAGATCACCAGCGACGCGCCGGAAGAACTCACCGTGTGGCTGACCCTGCTGCAACTCCCCGGCGCCCCCGCGCCCATGGTCGCTATCGACCACACCTACCTCGGCTCGGCCGCCGCGGCCCGGGAGCTGATGAGCCCGGCCGAACGCCTCGGCCCGCCGATCTTCGACGGCCGCGGCCCCCCTGCGCGCCGGTGACCTGCCCGCCATCACCGCCGAGCCGACCGATCCGGGCCCGCGCCAGGGTCGCGCCGAGCTGCTACCCGATTTCGACGAGGTGGCCGCGAAATTCCTGGCCGCCGAACCGATCCCGCCCTTGCTCAGCATCCAGCTGCGGCACCTGGGCGGCGCACTCGCGCGGCCCTCCGACACCCCGCACGGACCGATCACCGAACCGTATCTGCTCTACACGGTCGGGCTCCCCCTCAGCGCCGAGTTGTCCGAGGCGATCTCGGACAAGCAGCAGTCCCTGGCGAACGGCCTGAATGCGACGGGCCGCAAGCCCTTCGGCTTCCTGACACCCTCCGAAGGCCCGGCCCACGTCTTCTCCCCCGCCGCCCTGGACCGCCTGCGCCACCTCAAGCGCACCCGCGACCCCGAGGGCGTCTTCCGCGCCAACTTCCCGGTCCTGGGCTGAATATCGCGGTCTTACGGGGTTGCGCAGAGGAAAACCGTTGCGGTGCGGCCGATTCGGGTGATGACGAGCGTATGCGGCTGGGAGCCGGTGGGTTTGATGCGTTTGCGGAGGAGGTCGGGGTCGATGTCCACGCCGCGGGTGAGGATCTCGAGGGGGCCGCAGTCGCGGCGGTGGAGTTCGGCGCGCAGCGGCTTCTCGCGGAATTCCATGCGGTCGAGGATGCGGAAGCCGCGCACGCCCTCGGGGACCTGGTCGCCGGTGAGGTAGGCGATGCGGGGATCCAGTTGCCACAGGCCGTGTTTCGCGGCGTAGTGGCGGACCAGACCGGCGCGCACCACGGCGCCGTCCGGGTCGATGATCCACTCCCCCGGCTCACGCTCGGGGATGTCGTCGGGGTCGGCGTCGGTCAGGGTCCACGGGTCAGCGGTCGAGGAGAGCACCGTGGCGCGGCGGGTGACATCGGTCTGCGCCAAACCCGCCGACCACAGGCAGGCCTCGCGTACCGCGCCGTCCAGCGAGACGACCTCGATCTCGCCCGGCCAGGCGAGCTTGTCGAAATCCAGTCCGGGAGCGCACTTCACGGCGAGATCGCGGCCGGAGTACGCCGCGAGCAGATCCGGTAGCGGCGGTTGCAGTTTGGCGGGGTCGTGGGTGCGGCGGCCGTCGGCGCGGCGCGCCGGATCGGCGATCACCACCTCGGCGGTGCTGCAGGGGACGAGCGCATCCGCCTTGGCCAGCACCACATTTCGCGCCGCGGCGAGATTCCGGGCGGCCATGTCCAGTCGGACGATATCGAGATCGCTGCCGATCACGGCCGGGCACACCGGGGCCAGGGCCGCCAATTCCGCACCGACGGAACAGGTCACGTCGTGGACGGTGCGACCGGCCAGGCGTTGGGCGCGATGGCGGGCAACCGCCGTGGGAGTCGCCTGCTGCAGGGCGTCGTCGGTGAACAGCCACTCCTCCCCGCCGTCCAGCTTGGCCGACGCGCGGCGACGCAGCCGGACCGTCTCGACGAGGGCGGGCGTGTGGTCGCCGAACGTACGACGAAGTCGCTCCAGGTCTTTGAGGAGCGAGGCGGGGGTGAGCGCGAAATCGCCTACCTCGGCCAGGGCGGCCGTGCCGGCCGGACTGGCGAGATAGGCGATGTCGTCGCGAGAGAAGGCGTAGCCCACGGGGATTCGTGGAGTCTGCCTACTTGGCGGCGGCGCCGGGCTTCACGCCGGTGATCATGGCGTTGTAGAAGAACTGGCGGGGCACCACGTGGCGCAGCACCTTCTCGTCGAGGGCGGAGAAGGCGAGCCAGGCCTTGTACTGGGCCATGCGGTAGCGCCAGGTCAGCTTCTCCTCGGGGACGGCGGCCTCGAAGGTGCGCACCGGCCAGCCCCACAGGGCGGCGGCGAATTCCTCGGTCTTGGCCAGCACGTCGACGGCGCCCGCGCTGCGCGCCATGCGCTCGAGATCGGACGGGTCGAAGGTGTGCAGGTCCACCACGGCCTCGAGGGCGGCGGCGCGGGAGGACTCGTCCAGTTCGGACTGCGGACGCCGCCAGTCGCTGAGGAACGGCAGCTTGGTGACGTTGGTGGTGATCTTCCAGGTGACCTGGCCGAGCTTGCGGGCGTACAGGTTGCCGATGGTGGTGGGCTCACCGGCGAACACGAACCGGCCGCCCGGCTTGAGCACGCGCAGGCACTCCTTGAGCGCCAGCTCCACATCCGGGATGTGGTGCAGCACGGCGTGGCCGACCACCAGATCGAAGGTGTCGTCCTCGTAGGGGATGGTCTCGGCGTCGGCGACGCGGCCGTCCACGTCCAGACCGAGGTTCTGGCCGTTGCGGGTGGCGACCTTGACCATGCCCGGGGACAGGTCGGTGACCGAGCCGCGCTTGGCCACGCCCGCCTGCATCAGGTTCAGCAGGAAGAAGCCGGTGCCGCAACCCAGTTCGAGGGCACGGTCGTAGGGCACTTCCGCGCTCGGGGCGACGGCGTCGAAACGACCGCGCGCGTATTCGATGCAGCGCTCGTCGTAGGAGATCGACCACTTCTCGTCGTAGGTCTCGGCTTCCCAGTCGTGGTACAGGACCTGGGCCAGCTTGTTGTCGCTATACGCGGCCTGGACCTCGGCCTCGGTGGCGTGCGGGTTCGGCGCGGGGTCTTCAGGACCAACTGTCATGCAGGGCAGCCTAATGAATACCCCGGTGAACGGTGTTATCGGGCCGCTTAACGGCCGGTGAACCGGGCCGCATCCGGACCGTCGACCAAATAAGAACGTGTTCCAACCTGCTGATCTTCGGTGCCGAACAGCTCGGCCCACTCGCGGCGGGCGCGATCGTGACCGTGCGTACCGGCCTCGAAGACCCGCTTCGCGGCGGCCAGCGCGAGGCGCGGTCCGTCGGTGAACTGCTTGGCCCAGCGCAGGGCGGCGGCGAAGACATCGTCGGGCGCGACGACCTCGTCGACGAGGCCGAGGGCGGCGGCCTCCTTGGGGTCGACGAAGCGGCCGCTGTAGACCAGATCCTTGGCGTGCGAGGGCCCGATGAGCAGGCTCAGGCGGCGGATTCCGGCCAGCGGAATCAGGCCCGCCTTGATCTGCGGCAGGCCGAGTTTCACGTTGTCGCCGATGATGCGGCGGTCGGCGGCCAGGGCCAGTTCCAGCCCGGCGCCCAGGGCGTAGCCGCTGATCGCCGCGACGGTCGGCTGCGGCAGGCGGGACAGGCTGTTCAGCGCCGACTGGAAGTCGGCGGCCATGGCCTGCGCCTGCTCGGGGGTGAGCCGGGCCAGCTCGGCCATTTCGTCACCCGCGGAGAAGATGCGCTCGTCGCCGTAGACGACCACGGCCGAAATGCCCGGGTCCGCCGCGATCTCCTCGGCGGCGGCGGACACTTCCAACGCCACCTGGAGATCGATCAAGTTCATCGGCGGGCGCGCGATCCGCAGGACGGCAATGCCGTCCGCCACGCCACGGTCCACGGTCACGAATTCGGCCACAGCCGATCACCCTACTTCGGGCGCGCGGTACCGATCACTCCGGTCGCTGCGAACCCCGGATGCGCGAGTTGTCCGGCAGCTCCGCGAAGTACCGGTCGGCATGCGGGAAGGCCAGCGCCGGCCCGCCGCCCGACGGATCGTAGACCGGCATGATCGGTTCGATGGTCCGCTCGGCGGCGAGAATCTCGGCGGTGGAGGCGAATTCGTTCAGCGCCGCGAGCTGGGTCCAGGTCGGCGGCAGCAGCACATCGAGACCCTCGTGCCAGCGCGCGATGGCCTCGGCCGGGGTGCACCAGGTGACCACCTCGGCCTCGGAGGTCGCGCCGTCGGCCAGCTGGCCCTCGGGCAGCACCGCGACGAAGAAGCGGGTGTCGTAGCGCCGCGGCTCGATCACCGGGGTGATCCAGTTGTCCCAGGGGCGCAGCAGATCCGCGCGCAGCACCAGGTTCTCGCGGGTGAGGAATTCGGCGAAGGACAGCTCGCGGCGCTCCAGTTGCCCACGCGCCTCGGCGTAGACCGAGGTGTCGCTGACGACGGTGTCGGCGGTCGGGCCAGCCAGCAGCACGCCGCACTCCTCGAACGTCTCACGCACCGCCGCGCACACCAGCGCCTGCGCCCGGCCCGCGTCGATGCCGAATCGCTCGCCCCACCAAGCCGGTTCGGGCCCGGCCCAGTCCAGCGCGATCGACGCGTCGGAGGGATCCACCCCGCCGCCGGGGAAGACGGTCATGCCGGCCGCGAAGGCCATGCCGCCGACTCGACGCTGCAGGAACACCTCGGGCCCGCGCGCACCGTCGCGCACCAGCATGACCGTGGAAGCGTCCTTGACGGGCGCGGCCGCGGGCTGGGAGTCGGGCTGGGCTATTGCTTCGCTCACAATCGGACCATAACTGTTGCCTCGGCTAAGCGATACCACCGGTTCCGATCAGTCCGTCAAATGGACTGAACCGACCCGGGTTTCGATCACGGGCTGGCCGGAGCCGTCGCGGCGGGTCCAGGTGCCCTCGACCCGGCCGGTCCGATAGTCCTGCACCTGGCTGACCACCGCGCCGGTGTCGTCGGTCCAGGTAACCAGGAAGATGCCCGCCTCGATGGCCTCGACCGCGACCGGGGTGCTGGTCCGCCGTCCGGTGTCCGCGGCGGTGTAGGTGACGGTGCGCCCGTCGGTGGAGAACGTGATCGTCCCGCCCGAGCCGGCGTCATAGCTGAGCTGCACCGTCTTGCCGTTCAGGTCCGCCGGGACGGCCGCCTTGCCGAGCGTTTCCGCGGCGTGGGAGTTCGAAACCCGCTGGGCCGCCGGTGGATCGGCGACGCATGCGGTCGCGGCGAGGGCGACGGCGATGATCGCGATCGCACCAATGCTCCGGGACACGCCCCGCTCCCTCCGTACACGGCAGTTGCGGACAGTTTGCCCATAGCTCGGGCCGGATGCAATCGCAGCGCGCCGGAGGACTTTTTCAGCGGTTGCGGTGGCGACCGAAACGCTGACTGCGCCTGGCGAAGTAGCGGCCGTCGATGCGGTCCAGCTGAATCGATTGGCGGAAGGCCTCACTCAGGTTTTCAGAGGTCAGCACGTCGGTGAGCAGTCCCTGCGCCACCACGGCGCCCTCGTTGAGCAGCATGCCGTGGGTGAATCCGGGCGGGATCTCCTCCACGTGGTGGGTGACCAGCACGGTCGCGGGCGCGTCCGGATCGGCGGCCAGATCGCCGAGCCGCTCCACCAGTTCCTCGCGCCCGCCCAGATCGAGTCCGGCGGCCGGTTCGTCGAGCAGCAGCAGTTCGGGATCGGTCATGAGCGCGCGGGCGATGAGCACCCGCTTGCGCTCCCCCTCCGACAATGTCCCGTATGTCCGATCGGAAAGGTGTTCGGCGCCCAGGCTTTCCAAAATATCGACCGCCCGGTCTGTATCCATATCGTCGTAGCGCTCCCGCCAGCGCCCCATCACCGCGTATCCGGCGGACACCACCAGGTCGGCGACCTTCTCATCCAGCGGCACCCGGCTGGCGACGGCCGCCGAGGAGATGCCGATGCGCGGGCGTAGTTCATTGATGTCGGTCCGGCCCAGCGTCTCGCCGAGCAGGTTGGCGACACCCGAGGTCGGATGCATCTCGGCGGCGGCCATCCGCAGCAGGGAGGTCTTGCCGGCCCCGTTGGGGCCCAGCACCACCCAGCGTTCGTCCAATTCCACCTGCCAGGTGACCGGACCGACGAGAGTATGTCCGGAACGTCGGACGGTGACGTCGCTGAAATCGATGAGCAGATCGGGATCCGGTTGCGGCACGCCGTCCATCTTGGACCACCGCCCCGGACGATCGTCAACGTGGTGGGTAAACGCGGTGCGTGTCCTCCCCCGAAGTGCGGTAGCGATAAGCGATTTCGTGTGCGCGCGTATCGAATTCCGATAGTTCGCGCTCGGGCCCCCGCAGTCCGCGATCACGGGCGTCGTCCCGCGTCGACCGGAACATGCGTGCCAGAATCAGTGCCGCCGGGACCGAGAGCACCGTCCACACGATGAGAACAACCAACAGTGTTGTCATTTCGTGGTTTCCTTCCGCGGAAACTCGTGAAATCGATCCTTGCCCACCTACTGCGCCAAGTCGATACGCACTGCCCATATAGGCCAGCGCGACGACCGTTCGGTTCGCTAGTGCGACACCCGAACTAATGCACCGCGATCACCGTCATCGACCCCGGGGCCACCTCCGTGAAACCGGCATCGCGCACCGCCACCGCGCTACCCTCGGCCACGCGTTGTCGCAGGTCCGCCCAGCGGCCGGGATCGGCCTCCGCAACGGTGCACCGGAACCCTCGCGCGGCCCAGGCCTGTGCCCGCCGCACGGGCAGCGCACCCGCCAGCAACATGCTTGCGTGCCCTACCTGTGCCGCGGCCTTGCCAACAGTCATACCCAATTCCGCGTTCACCCATAGCACCGGAAATTCCGGATCGATTTCGATCGGGTCGTCCGACGGCAGTTCGGTGCCGCTGATCTGAAGCTTCTTGATCCGCGGATCGATATCGCCGACCGGCCCGGGCACCAGCGCTCGCGCCTGCGCGCCCGCGAATTCGACTGTCACGCCGTCGACTTCCTGCGCGGTCAGCCACTGCGCGCCGCGGGCCCGGCGCGCGACCTTGCGAATCCGGGAGCGCTTCCAGGTGAGATAGCGCTCCTCCCATTCACCGCCCGGACCGACCCGTTCGTCCAGGCACAGCGCCACCACCGACGAGGCGGCCGCGGCCAGCAGCGCGCTGCGCGCGGGCGGCTCGTCCTTCGGAATGTGCAGCACCATCTGCATGGCTTGCACCAGAGCGGGATCCGCGGGATCGCCCCCGCCGCCGTAGCCCCGCGCCAGTTCCGCGTGTCTCGCCGCGAATCCGGCATCGATGGTGGATTCGATGCTGGACAACACAACTCCTCGAACTAGTGAACCGTCAGGTTCAAGGTGAAACGTTTGGCGGGCTCGATTCCTTGCTCCCAGGCCCGCTTGTATTCGAGAACGAGCCGGGTGGCGCCCGAGCCGACCGCCACGAAGTTCAGGACGGACTTGCCGCCCACACCGACCCTGCCGTCCGGATTGGGATCCTGCTCGTACTCGGGTGAGCCGTTCTGCTTCACGATGGCCTGGTCCAGACTGCCCAGCACCCAGGCGTATCCGGTGGTCGGGTTGGCGTCCAGGGTGACGATCAGGCCCTGCCCGGCGGCCAGCGTGAGGTCCTTGCCGTCGGAGTCCGCCCCGACCGAAAGGGCCGGATGCGCGTCCGAGGTGGCCTGCACCGCGGTGGTGATCGCGACGCTGGTGGCCGACACCAGTTGCGCCTCATTCGGATTGGAATGGCCGCAGGCGCTGACCGCCAGTCCGGCCAGCAACACCATCAGCGGCAGACGCACGCGCACGGATTCTCCTTCGGATCGTGGCCGGATCGCTCCCCTGTCCGGGAACGATGTGCCGACCACGGTACCGACGGCGGGTCGACTACGAGGGCAACGGCACGCGACGGATGCCGCCGTCGCGGGCGTCGGCGGCCTCGACCTCGTCGCGGGTGACGCCCAGGATGAACAGCACCGCGTCCAGGAACGGATGCGAGAGCGCGGCATCGGCGACCTCGCGCAGCGCCGGCTTGGCATTGAACGCGATGCCCAGCCCGGCGGCATTGAGCATGTCGATATCGTTCGCGCCGTCACCGACCGCGACGGTCTGCTCCATGGCGACGCCGGTCTCGGCCGCGAAGCGGCGCAGCGCAACGGCTTTCGCGGCCCGGTCCACGATCTCGCCGACGACCGCGCCGGTCAGCTTGCCGTCGCGGATCTCAAGGGTGTTGGCCTGTACGAAGTCCAGTTCCAGCTCGTGGGCCAGGGGTTCGATGACCTGGCGGAAGCCGCCGGAGACGACGCCGCAGCGGAAACCCAGGCGGCGCAGGGTGCGAATGGTGGTGCGGGCGCCGGGGGTGAGTTCGATGCGCTCGGCGACCTCGTCGATGACCGAGGCGTCCAGTCCGGCCAGGGTGGCCACGCGCTGGCGCAGCGATTCGGAGAAGTCGAGTTCGCCGCGCATGGCGGCCTCGGTGACCTTGCGGACCTCGTCCTCGACCCCGGCGTGCGCGGCCAGCATCTCGATGACCTCGCCCTGGATCAGGGTGGAGTCCACGTCGAACACGATGAGCCGCTTGGCCCGTCGCGCCAGGCCCGCGCGCTCGACGGCCACGTCCACGCTCTCTTTGGCGGCGACGGCCGAGAGCGCGGTGCGCAGCTCGGTCTCGGCGTCGGCATCGCTCGACGGCACGGTGACCATGAGTTCCAGACCGGTCACCGGGTAGTCCGCGATGCCGCGAATGGAGTCGATGTTCACCCGCTGCGCGGCCAATTTGCGCGCGATGGCGCTGAAAGCCCGTGCGGTGACCGGCGAGCCGAGCACCACGACCGCGTGGGTCGAGAGCTTCGCGCCCGAGACCGCGCTCGCGCCGATCTCCACGTCGACATCCATGCCGATCGAGGCCATGGCGTCCTCGAGCTGATCCTGCAGCGCCTCGGGATCGCTGGGACACGACACCAGCACGCCGAGGGTGAGCCGTCCCCGGATGACGACCTGTTCCACGTCCAGCAGGCTGACCCCGTTATTGGCCAGCGCGGCGAGAAGTACCGACGTGACGCCCGGCTTGTCGGGTCCGGTGACCGTGACCAGAACCGTCGTGTCAGACGAACTCAATCGATAACTCCCATCTCGCTGAACGCATCGTCCATGCCTGCGATGCGCTGCTCATTCTGTCAGAACGACAATGGCGGCCGTCTTTCGACGGCCGCCATTGCCAGGTAGATCACGCGTGCTAGCCGGAAACCTTCTCCAGCTCGGCCACGTGGTGGGACTTGGAGCCCCAGCCGACGTGGGCCTCGGCGCGCATGCGCTCGACCATGTGCGGGTAGTGCAGCTCGAACGCCGGACGCTCCGAACGGATGCGCGGCAGCTCGTAGAAGTTGTGCCGCGGCGGCGGGCACGAGGTGGCCCACTCCAGCGAGTTGCCGTAGCCCCACGGGTCATCCACGGTCACGACCTCGCCGTAGCGGTAGGACTTGAAGACGTTCCAGATGAACGGCAGCATCGACGAACCCAGGATGAAGGCACCGATCGTGGAGATGGTGTTCAGGGTGGTGAAGCCGTCGCTCGGCAGGTAGTCGGCGTAGCGGCGCGGCATACCCATGTTGCCCAGCCAGTGCTGCACCAGGAACGTGGTGTGGAAGCCGACGAAGGTGGCCCAGAAGTGCCACTTGCCCAGACGCTCGTCCATCATGCGGCCCGTCATCTTCGGGAACCAGAAGTAGATGCCCGCGAAGGTGGCGAACACGATGGTGCCGAAGAGCACGTAGTGGAAGTGCGCCACCACGAAGTAGGTGTCGGACACGTGGAAGTCGATCGGCGGGGCGGCCAGGATGACGCCCGACAGACCACCGAAGAGGAAGGTCACCAGGAAGCCGACCGACCAGAGCATCGGGGTCTCGAAGGTGAGCTGACCGCGCCACATGGTGCCGATCCAGTTGAAGAACTTCACACCGGTCGGGACCGCGATGAGGAAGGTCATGAACGAGAAGTACGGCAGCAGCACGGCGCCGGTCGCGTACATGTGGTGCGCCCACACCGCGATCGAGAGGGCCGCGATGCCGAGCGTCGCGTAGACCAGGGTGGTGTAGCCGAAGATCGGCTTGCGGCTGAAGACCGGGAAGATCTCCGAGACGATGCCGAAGAACGGCAGCGCGATGATGTACACCTCGGGATGGCCGAAGTACCAGAACAGGTGCTGGTAGAGCAGGACACCGCCATTGGCCGGGTCGTAGATGTGGCCGCCCAGGTGGCGGTCGTAGGCCAGGCCGAACAGCGCCGCGGTCAGCAGCGGGAAGGCCAGCAGCACCAGCACCGAGGTGACGGCGATGTTCCAGGTGAAGATCGGCATCCGGAACATGGTCATGCCCGGGCAGCGCAGGCAGACCACGGTGGTGAGCATGTTGACGCCACCGAGGATGGTGCCCAGACCCGAGACGGCCAGACCCAGGATCCACAGGTCGGCGCCGACGCCCGGCGAGTGCACGATGTCCGAGAGCGGGGCGTAGGCGGTCCAACCGAAGTCGGCCGCGCCGCCGGGGGTGATGAAGCCCGCGGTCGCCATGGTGCCGCCGAACAGGTACAGCCAGTAGCTGAACGCGTTCAGACGCGGGAAGGCGACGTCAGGGGCGCCGATCTGCAGCGGCAGGATGATGTTGGCGAAGCCGAACACGATCGCGGTCGCGTAGAACAGCAGCATGATCGTGCCGTGCATGGTGAACAGCTGGTTGAACTGCTCGGGCGAGAGGAACTGCATACCCGGGCGGGCCAGCTCGGCGCGCATGAGCAGCGCCATGATGCCGCCCACGAGGAAGAAGGACATCGCCGTCACCAGGTACATGACGCCGAGAACCTTCGGGTCCGTCGTGGTGACCATCTTGTAGATGAACGAACCCTTCGGACCCGTCCTTTGCGGATAGGGCCGAGCCGCCTCCACAAGGCTGGCCGGCCGCGGTTCTACGGCTGTCACGAAACCTCCACAGGTATGCCATCGTTCGTACGCTGCTTCCGGCGTCCGGTTCGGCTTATGACGAACGACGGTTGGCTTGCGCTGTGAGAGATCGTAAACCGTGTTCCGACGGCGCTCGCCACGGGTCCTACTCTGTGTCGTAATTGGGAGTCGCGGGGCACGGCTGTAGGCTGCCCCGCATGCCGGTGCGCGAGTCCGCTTCCACCCGAAACACGTTCGCCTCCACCTTTTCCCCTTTGCGCCATTTGCGCAGTGTGGGATTGGTCTCGGCCGCGACGCTCTTGACGGTGGGCCTAGCCGCGGGGTGTGCCAAGACCGATGACAACTCGGCGAACATCGTCCGCACGACCACCAATATCGCGGGCGCGGGCGTCGTCGGCATCGAGCGCGACACCTCCAAGGCCTGCCCGCTGCCGAGCAACCCGGATTCCACTTCCGGGACAAAGACTGTCAATCACGCCGCCGGCACCTCGGAGGTGCCCGCCGACCCCAAGCGCATCGTGGTGCTGTCCACCGCCGCGCTGGACGCCAC
Source organism: Nocardia sp. JMUB6875 (assembly GCF_041154655.1). NCBI lineage: Bacteria > Bacillati > Actinomycetota > Actinomycetes > Mycobacteriales > Nocardiaceae > Nocardia > Nocardia sp. JMUB6875. The sequence goes on along the minus strand of NZ_BAAFGR010000002.1, from coordinate 68,678 downwards.
CTGCGCGCTGGGTCTGTGGGAGCGCGTGGTCGGCGCGACCACCCTCGCCGGACCGGTTCCGCAGCCCGGGTACCTCGGCACCGGCGTGGTCACGATTCCCACGGTCGGCCTGAACGACAATCCCGATCCCGCGAAAATCGCGGAGCTGAAACCGGATCTGATCATCGGCCCCGCCGCCGACGGCAACCGCTACGACGCTCTGAAGGCCATCGCCCCCACCGTCCTGGTCGGCGACGAGAACGGCTGGCAGGCCACCTTCACCGGCTTCGCCGAGGCCATGGACCGCAAGACCGCGGCCGCCAAGGCCCTCGACGACTACCGCACCGCCGCCAAGGACGCGGGCATAGCCGCCAACTCCTCCCTCACCCAGGCGTCGGTAATCCGCTTCGACCCCAACAACATTCAGGTCCAGGGCGGCAACACCTTCGCCGCCCAGGTCCTCGGCGACGCCGGCGTCCAACGCCCGGCCCCCCAACGCGGCGACTCCTTCGTGGTGACAAGCCTGTCCACCCAATCCGACCGCAACAAGCTCGAGGGCGACCTCATCTTCCTCATGTTCAACGGCCCCGACGGCCTGAAGTACGGCAAGTCCGTAATGAACAGCGACGACTGGAAAAAACTCGGCGCGGTAAGCGACCGCCGAGAATTCGCCGTAGACGACACCATCTGGCACGGCAGCGGCATAACCGCCGCCCGAGCCCTCCTCGACGACATGCGCCTCAACCTCAACGGCTACGTCTCCGACTGACGGCAAATCACCCTGCGGCAGTGGGATTGTGGACCTGCCGCAGGTGCTCGAACAAGGTCCGGAACACGAAGAAGTTCGGGATCTCCTTGATCGCCTTGGCACGCAGGTTGACCGGTCCCCGGCCGGAACGGATCTTGACGGCGCCATCGGCGATCGTCATGTCCTTCACCTCACCCCAGGCCGCGCTGTTCATGCTGGTCCCGATTTCGGTGGCGGAGATCCAGAAGGGCCCGAACTCCGCCTTCTCCCCCGCCCGCAGCCGCGCCATCACCATCGGCGCCTGTGCGTTCACGATCGCCTGCTGGATCTCCGGCCCCCACTGCTGCACACCGCTGAAGGTGTGGTCGATGACCACGGGCACCAGCTGTCCGGGCAGGGTGAAGGTATAGGTGTAGCTGGTCCCGGTCTCCACGCCATTGCTGGTGTGCCGCACCAGATTCTGGAGCACGCTGACCGTCTCGTACCGGAGTCCGACCGCCCGATCGCGGAATCCGATCACCAGGCCGCGCTCGCGCAACTCCAGCCGCCCGCCCGCGAGCTTCCGGTTGTACCACCATCCGCGCAGAGAGGTTCCGGACGCGATGATGAACGCGAATACCGCGAACATCCCGAAGAATCCGCCCCAGTGCCTCGTGCCGGAGTGCGCACCGGTCACCCCGCTGATGACCGCCGCGAGCACCAGCCCGCCGAAGATGACCCACGCCCAGACGCCCGAGCCCGGCTTGTTCCCGACCGGATACACCGATCGCACCGCTCCCAGGTCCTCGCGCTGCGCGGTCTCCTCGATCCGCCGCGAAATCTCCTGATCTTCCCCGGGCACAACAGTTTCAGCCATCGGATCCCCCTCGCGTTCAAGACCGTTTTCGTCGGCGAATGCTACCGGAGAAAAAGGAACGGCCCCGGGCGGATTCGCTCGGGGCCGTCGTCTATGAGGGGGTCAGAATTCCCAGTCTTCGTCTTCGGTGTTGACGGCCTTGCCGATTACGTAGCTGGAACCCGAGCCGGAGAAGAAGTCGTGGTTCTCGTCGGCGTTGGGGGAGAGGGCCGAGAGGATGGCGGGGTTCACGTCGCACTCGTCCTTGGGGAACAGGCCCTCGTAGCCGAGGTTCATGAGGGCCTTGTTGGCGTTGTAGCGGAGGAACTTTTTGACGTCTTCGGTGAGGCCGACCTCGTCGTAGAGGTCTTGGGTGTATTCGACCTCGTTTTCGTAGAGCTCGAAGAGGAGCTCGAAGGTGTAGGACTTGAGGTCGTCGCGTTCGGCTTCGGAGAGGCGCTCGAGGCCCTTCTGGTACTTGTAGCCGATGTAGTAGCCGTGCACGGCCTCGTCGCGAATGATCAGGCGGATCATGTCGGCGGTGTTGGTGAGCTTGGCCCGCGAGGACCAGTGCATGGGCAGGTAGAAGCCGGAGTAGAAGAGGAAGGACTCGAGCAGGGTGGAGGCGACCTTGCGCTTGAGCGGGTCCTCGCCGTTGTAGTACTCGAGCACGATCTCGGCCTTGCGCTGCAGGTTCCGGTTCTCCTCGGACCAGCGGAAGGCCTCGTCGATCTCGCGGGTGGAGCACAGGGTCGAGAAGATCGAGCTGTAGCTCTTGGCGTGCACCGACTCCATGAACGCGATATTGGTCAGCACCGCCTCCTCGTGCGGGGTGATCGCGTCCGGGATCAGGCTGACCGCGCCGACCGTGCCCTGGATGGTGTCGAGCAGGGTGAGACCGGTGAAGACCCGCATGGTGAGTTGCTTCTCATTGGCGGTCAACGTGTTCCAGGACGGGATGTCATTGGAGACCGGGACCTTCTCCGGCAACCAGAAGTTGCCGGTGAGCCGATCCCAGACCTCGGAATCCTTCTCGTCCTGCACGCGGTTCCAGTTGATCGCGGTTACTCGATCGATCAGCTTCACGCCCGTTCACACACCCTTCTCAGCTCACCGGACCCTGCGGAGTCTCATTGCCCTGAACACTACTACTGGTAGGTGACATCCTCGTGCAGCACAAGAAGTTGTGTCTTCACGTGTCTTCGCGTTGTCCTGGGAGAACGCCGAAGGGATGTGGGCAAGCACGCCGCCGACTGGAGAAAATTACAGCGGTGCAATCCGTCACAGCGAGCCGGGGTGCACGCGTGTCGCGCACACCCCGGTTTGCCGATCAGATGCCGAGGACGAGCTTCGCGGTCGTGAAGTAGATGATCAGACCGGTCGCGTCGACCAGCGTGGTCACCATGGGCGCGGAGATGACCGCGGGATCGATGCGCAGCTTCTTCGCCATCAGCGGCATGGTGCCGCCGATGGTCGCCGCCCAGCCGCAGATGACGATCAGCGCGATGCCCACCACCACAGCGATTTTCGCGCCGACGAACAGCGAGCCGATCACCATGCCGACCACGGCCAGCATGCAGCCGAGCAGCAAGCCGACCCGGCATTCGCGCCAGATCACCTTGAACAGATCCGAGACCCGCACCTCGCCGACCGCGAGCGCGCGCACACAGGTCGTCGCCGCCTGCGCGCCCACATTGCCGCCGGAGCCGATGAGCAGCGGAATGAACAGCGCCAGATGCGCGGCCTGTTCCAGGGTCGGCTCGAAGAAGTTGGTGACCGTGACCGTCAGCGTGGCCGCGACCAGCAGGAGCAGCAGCCACAGCGCCCGGTAGCGCGCCAGCTGGAACACGCCCGCGGCCATGTAGTGCCCCTGCCAGGGGGCGGTGCCCGCCTGCCGCGCCATGTCCTCGGAGTCGGCGGCCTCGATGACCTCGACCGCGTCGTCGATGGTGAGCAGCCCGACCAGTCGGTCCTCGCTGTCCACCACCGGCAGGTTGATCAGGTTGGCGCCCTGCATGAGTCGCGCCGCCTTCTCCGCCGAATCGGTGGCGCGCACCGAGACCGGTTCGGCCGCAACCAATTCCGCGATCATGGCATCCGGCGAGGAGAGCACGAGATCGCGCAGTTCGACCACGCCGATCAGGCGGCGGCCCGCATCGACCACCGGCAGCGTGTAGACCGTCTCGGCGTTCGAGCCCTTCGCGCGCACCGTCTGCAGAGCCTGCGCGACGGGCAGATTCCGCGGCAGCGCAACGACTTCCGGCGTCATGTAGAAACCGACCGACCCCTCCGGATAACCGAGCAGGGTGGCGGTCATGCGGCGCTCGTGCGGGCTGAGCCCGGCCAACACCTTCTTGGCGACCTTGGCCGGAGCCTCGCGCAGCATGCGCGCGCGGTCGTCGGGATCCATCTCCTCGACCAGTGCCCGGAAGCTGTGATCACGCAGTCCGCTCAGAATGCGCTGCTGGTCGACAGGTTCGAGTTCCTCGAACACATCCAGCGCGCGGTCCTTGTCGAGCAGCCGGAAGGCCATGACCGCGGTGACGGAGTCCATGCGGGCCAGCTCATCGGCGATGACGTGGGGCGCGTGCTCGTCGAGCCAGCGCATGGCGGGGGTGAGGTGATGGCAGTCGACGATGTCGCGAAGCGAATCCCCTTGGGCGATGTCGCGCAGCGAATTCCCTTCGGCGCGGGGCACGTCGAGTACAGGGGCGACGGGGGGCAGATCTGTCTGCGTCATGGCGGGACCTCGGCCGGATGGCGAGTAAAGAGGCGGATGGATACACAGGGATCACACCGCGGGCATCGTCCCACCGCCGCCACGAAGACCTATCGACGGAACAAAAGGGCGATGCCACGCGGCCTTCGACTGGGAGGTTCACCACGCATGGACCTCACCCCCTCCGAAAGCCGCCGTCGACAGAACAACCTCATACAGCATACATAGGGTGCCCTAATCGTGCTTGACCTGGCTGGTACTAACCGGTACTTACCTGTGGCTTGTAGGTGACACCTGCGCTAATGCACTCGACCGGGTAGTCCGATCCGTGAGAAAGTCGATCAGGCCCGGTGAACGGGACCGTTTGCCGCCGAATCATTTTTCGATCATTTCCGGCTCAGCCGCACGCCACAGCCGTTGGGCAGTCGTCCGGAATGCCCTACTCTCTGCCTCTGTGCGTGTTTTGGTGCTAGAGGACGATCACCATCTCTGCCGTGAGGTAACCGATGGGTTGCGCTCGGCCGGGTTCGCCGTCGACCACGCCCAGAGCATCGCCGACGCGGACTTCAAGATCTCCATCAATCGTTACGACTGCCTGGTGGTCGACCGCGGCCTGCCCGACGGCGACGGCCTGGACCTGGTCTCCGGCGCCCGCAGCGCCGGGCACACGGTGCCCGCGCTCATGCTCACCGGCCGCGACGGCCTCGACGACCGGCTGGCCGGATTCGAGTCCGGCGCGGACGATTACCTCACCAAGCCATTCGCGCTGCCGGAGCTGGTGATGCGGGTGCGCGCGCTGTGCCGCCGCCGCGAACAGCCCACCGCCTCGCGAATCGTGGTGGCGGACATCGATATCGACCTCATGCGCCGCCGGGTCACCCGCGGCGGGGTGATGCTCATGCTCACCCCGAAGGAGTTCGCGGTCCTCGAGCTCATGGCCACCCGGCGCGGCAGCGTGGTCACCCGCACCGATCTCATCGAATGCTGCTGGGACGAAATGGCCGAGCCCGCTTCGAATGTGGTGGACGCGGTGGTCGCCAAGCTGCGGCGCAAGCTCGGGGAGCCGAATGTGATCGAGACCGTGCGCGGGACGGGATTCCTGATCGCCGGCGGGATCTCGTGAGCGCGCACCGTTCCCCCGCCGTGGCCCGGCTGCGGCGGGCCAGCTGGATCATGACCGCGCTGGTCACCGTGATCACCGCGGCCGCCGTGCTGATCTTCGGTTTCGTGGCCGCCACCATCGACGCGCACGCGCGCGAAACCCGGGCGAACGATCAGGTCGAGCGGGTGTCGGGCGGGCTGGCGCGCGCCATCCAGCACGATGACAAGCAGGTGCTGGACCTGTCGACCGTCATCGACGACGAACTGGCCAAGGGCTCGGTGGCGGTCGTGGTGGCGGTGCGCAAACCGGGTGAGCCGTGGAAACAGGCCCACACCTATCAGCGCTCGTTCATGCCCGACGACGCCCAGATCGCCACGCTCGCAACGCAGATCGAGGATCACGCGGACGGGTTGATCTATCAGGGCAACCGGTACACCGGCACCGATATCACCGGCCGCGCGGTGACGGTGGCGGGCACCCCGGTGTTCTGGAACGACTGGGACAATATCGTCGTCATCCTGGCCGGGACCGAGTCCATGGCCGATGCCGGGCAGCATCGAAGCCTGGTGTGGGAGTTGCTGATCGGCGGCATCCTGCTGGTACTGCTGTCCGCGGCCGCGACCTATCTGCTGTCCAGCCGCAGCCAGCGCCAGGCGCTGCGCCTGCTCGACGAGCACGAGCAGTTCCTGGGTGACGCGGCGCACGAATTGCGCACGCCGCTCACCACTTTGAAGCTGCTCACCGAATCCAAGCCCAAGCCCGACGAGGTGCAGCAGACCCTCGCCGAGGCGCGCCGCCTCGCGGATCGCATGGCGCGCTTGGTGACCGGGCTGCTGGCCCGCGCGCGCATGCAGTCCGGCATCGCCGAACCCGAGCGGACCATGCTGCGACTGGACCAGCTCGCCGAGGCGGTGGCCGAGGAGGCCGGAGACCCGCGCATCGTCGTCACCGCGCATCCGAGCGTGGTGGTCGGCGATCCACAGCTGCTCGGCCTGGCGATCCGAAACATGTTGGAGAACGGCCTGACCCACGGCGCGGTCAATCGCGCCGCGCCCGTCGAGGTGCACGTCGCGGAAGGCCGCGTCAGCATCCGCGACCACGGCCCGGGCGTCGATCCGGTCATGTCCGCCAGCCCCTTCAACCGCGGCGCCGCCGGGCGCACCGGCCGCAACGGCATCGGCCTCGCGCTGGTCGCCTGGGTCGCCGAGGCCCACGGCGGCAACGCCTCCATCGAACCCGCGGCCGGGGGCGGCACCATCGCCACGCTGTGGCTGCCGCCCGCCGACATCACGACAGGGGTGCCTGCCGGCCGGTGAGCGGCCCCCACACTCCGATCAGCGCGACCATCACCAGCAGCGCGACGGTGATGATGGTGAACACCGTGCCCGGACCGCGATGGTCCAGCAGCGGCAACAGCAGGAACGGCTGAATCGCCGTGGACAGCTTGGACAGCGAGTAGGTCGCCCCCGAGGCTGTGCCGCGCACGCTGGTCGGGAACGACTCCGGCAGATAGGTGTGAATGGCGTCGGAGAACACATTGCTGGCCAGGGTGAACAACCCGCCCGACAACAGGATCAGGGGCACCGCGGTGGCGAACCCGAAGACCAGCCCGAACACCGCCATCAGCGCGGCGCTCGCCATCACCAGGTATTTCCGTTCGACGCGCTCGATCAGCGGAATGGCCAGCAGCGAGCCGAGCGGATAGCCGAGATAGGTGATCGCGAGGTACCCCAGCGAGTTCACGACGGTGAATCCCTTGTGCTGCAACACCAGAACGGCCAGCGTCCCGAAACCGTAGTAACCGAACACCTGCAGGATCATCACCGCGGAGAACAGCGCGGTGCGCCCGCGGAAGGGCTTGCGCAGAATCTCGGTGAACGGCACCCGCTCCCGGGTCCGCCCGGCCTCCCAGTGCGGCGACTCCGGCATGTGGCGGCGCGCCACGAACACCAGTCCCGCGCCGAGACCGCCGAGCACGAACAGCCAGCGCCAGCCGTCGATGCCGAACGGGTGCAATGGAACCAGCCAGCGCGCGAGGAAGCCGACGGACGGGACGGCCAGGAAGCCGATCGTGTAGGCGGTGGCGATCATGCGGCCCCGCACCCGTGCGGGCATGGTCTCGGAGAGATAGGTGTCGGAGACCGTCATCTCCGCGCCGATGCCCAAGCCGGCCAGCGCCCGGGTCGCCATCAGGAACCAGACGTTCGGGCTGAACGCGCCGAGCAGCGTAAAGCCCGCGTACAGGCCGATGTTCACCATGAACATGCGGCGGCGGCCGAAGACGTCGGAGAGCCGCCCGATCACCAGCGCGCCCAGGAACTGGCCCGCGAACGCCGAGGCGAGAATGCCGCTGAGCTGATAGGTGGACAGGTGCAGTTGCTGCTTGAGGACACCGGTGACGGTGCCCGCCAGGAACAGTTCGTACAGGTCGAAGAACAATCCCATGCCCACCAGGGCGACCAGCTTGTAGTGCACCGGGCCCAGTGGCTGTTCGTCCAGCCGTAGATCGCGTGGCGCGCGAGTCGCGAAGTCGGTCATCGGACACACATAGCACTTTCGCCGTACAGCGAGCCATGTTTGCGCTCACCATGGAGAGGTGGATGTCGTGGGGCCCGGGCTCGAATCGTTGACGATGGTGCGGCACGGGGAGAGTACGGTCAATGCCGCCGGTTATCCCGGGGCGGCGGAATTCAGCAGCGGCACAAGGGATGCCGATGTGCCGTTGACGGAGAAGGGGGCCGGGCAGGCGGCCGCGGCGGGGAAGCGGCTGGCCGAGATCACGCCGGGGTTCGATCTGGTGTTGTGCTCGCCGTATGTCCGCACTCGGGAGACGGCGCGGATCGCGCTCGAGTCGATGGATGCGCCTTCGCCGTGGTTCGATGAGCGGCTGCGGGATCGGGAGAACGGAATTCTGTTCGGGCTCACCAGGTCCGGGATCATGCTGCGGTATCCGCGGGAGTATCGGGAGTTGGGGAGGCTCGGCGGGTTCTATTATCGGCCGCCCGGTGGGGAGTCGTGGCCGGATGTGGCATTGCGGCTGCGGGCGGTGCTGCGGGAAATGCACGGGCACGTACTGGTTTTCACGCACGATATCGCGATCGTGTTGACCCGCTATCTCTTCGGGGAGCTGGGGGAGGCGGAGTTGAGCGCGCAGACCACGGCGCAGGTGCGCAATGCGTCGCTAACCCGCTGGGAGCGAATGGACTCCGGCGATGCGATGCGGCTGACCGCCTACAACGACGCCTCGCACCTGGACTAGACGCTACTTCGGCTTGGTCGGATCCACCGAGCCCAAGGCCCATTCCGCGCCGTCGGGCCAGTCGGTGCCGCGCGGCGGTTCCGGATCGTATTGGATGCCGCGGCGGACCCAGCGGGCGCGCTCGTCACCGGCGAGGCGCTGCACGAGGTACAGGGCCATATCGGTGCCCGCGGAGACGCCAGACGAGGTGACGATGTCGCCGGAGTCGACGTAGCGGGCGTCGGGGCGCACCTGGATGGTCGGGTCGAGTTCGGCGAGCACGTCCAGCGAGCGCCAGTGGGTGGTGGCCGGGCGGTCCTTCAGCAGCCCGGCGGCGGCCAGGACCAGCGAGCCGGTGCACACGCTGGTGATCAGCGGCACCCGATCGCGTTGGGCCCGAACCCAATCCAGGATCTCCCGGTCGTGCACCATCGGCCGGGTGCCCTGTCCACCGGGGAATACAAGAACATCCATGGCGGGCGCGGACTCGAACGAGTGGTCCGGTGTCACTTTCAGGCCCTTGGCACAGTGCACGATCGCACCCGTGTGCGAGAAGGTGAACACCTCCCAGCCGTCCTCGGGCACCGTGCGCGTCCAGAACGCCAGCACTTCCCAGGGCCCGGCGAAGTCGAGTTCCTCGACGCCGTCGAACAACAGAATCCCGATCCTGCGCGTCGCTTCGGCCATGCCTCGATACTTCCATCCGGCAACGATCGAGTGTCATGCGGGGCCCGCCTGGCACATGTGAGAAGTCACAAGTTCGCCGGACGGGCATTACTGTGCTTCACAGGAGGAATCGAACCGGCCGCTCGAATATGCGGTATGCGTTAGCGTTTCAGGTCCCGGAAGGGGCCGCCACCCCGGGGGTCGAAGGGAGCACGGATGTCCGTGGAGATTCCGGCCCGGGCTGGGCTCACCGTGTCCGGCAGTCCGATATCGTCGCCGCTCAAGGATGTGCGCGGGCTCGCCCAGCACATGGTCGGGCATTTCGTCGAGACTGTCGCGCCGTGCGGGACGCTGCCCGGGGACGCGATTCACGGCGACGTCACCGCCATCACCCGGATCTGCCTGGAACTGGCGGTCGGCATGCTGGACGGGCGCGATATCCCGGAGAAGACCAAGCGCCTGGAGGAGGCCGCCGCGCAGTGGGCGCGGGAGGGCATCCCGATCGACACCATCCACCACGCCATCCACGAGGGCTTCAAGATCGGCTCCGAACTGGTGATGGCCAATGCCATGTCGCGGCACCTGCGCCAGGAGACCGCCGACGGGGACGCGACGCTGGTGATCGCGGCCGCCGACATGGACAACATCATGGACGGCGCGAAACTGGTCGTGGAGCTGCTGGACCGGATGACCTCCGCGGTCTCGATGGCGTATGTGCGGGAACTGCGGTCGGTGGTGAGCGAACACCACACCGCGGTGCACACCTTGACCTCCGCGCTGCTGGGCGGGCACAGCACCTCGACCATGGCGCGCGAATGCGGCATCGAGATCGCCGAGACGTATCACGTGCTGGCGCTGGCCATTCCGGAGCATCCGGAGGAGCACTCCCCCACCGTGGACGGCGCGGTGGTGGCGCGGCGCAAGCTGCGGCGGGTGCAGGCCGAGCTGGCCACGCGCTATCCGGACAAGGTGCTGTCGCTGTTGAGCGTGGACGGCGGGACACTGCTGGTCCCGGCGACCGAGCTGGCCGACGAGCAACTCGACGAGCTGGTCGAACAGCTGTCCCGGGCCGCCCGGGTGCCGATCACGGCGACCATGGTTTCCGCTACGCCACAACAGATTCCGGACGCCGCCGATCAGGCGCACGAACTGCTCGACATCGTGCACCGACTACGGCTGGTGCGCGGACTGTTCCGATTCGACGAACTCGCCCTGGAATACCAGCTGACCAGACCCGGCCCGGGCCGCGATCACCTCGGCTCGCTGCTGGACCCGCTCGACGAGCACACCGAACTGCTGGAAACCCTGCAATCGCACATCAGCAACAACCTCAACCGCCAGCGCACCGCGCGAATGCTGCACGTGCACACCAATACCGTCGACTATCGCCTGAAACGGATCGGACAGCTGACGGGTTTCGACCCGACCCAGGCGTCAGGGCTGTGGTACCTGCGGTCCGCGCTGGTGGCGCGGACCTATCAGGCCGGGTAGAGCGTCAGCAGTTGGTGGGGGCGGGGTCGCCGCGGAAACGGGCGTCGAGCCAGTTCAGGGCGGCGGGAAGCCCGAGGACGGCGGCGGTGAGGTGATCGGGGACCGGTTCCTGCTCGGACCAGACCTGCGTGCCCGCCGCGCAGTAGCGGTGGATGGTGTCGACGATCGCATCGACAGGGATCAAGCCGTCGATCGGTGAATGCCATTCGAAGACAGGCATGTTCGGAACACCCTGGAAGAGTTCGAGGCTGTTCTCCTCGACCACCGAGCGGGCGGTCACGTCGCCGGTCATGACCGTCGTCTTGGCGATATCGAGCGCGCCCTGCCCCGCGCCCGCGGTCAGGATGTCATTGGTGCAGCTGTTGAGCAGCTTGTCGCGGATCGCCAGGCCGCGGTCGTTGAGCTGATCGGTGAGCGGAAACCGGTCAGGGTACTCGCGTTCCAGGCCCAGACCCGCCGCGAGGGCCAGACCGAAGACCGGATGCCGGTTCAGGCCCAGGGTTTCCAGCATGGAGACCAGGTTCATCGGGACGCCGCCCATGGCCGCACCCGCGATGCGCAGGTCGGGGGCGTACGACGCGGCCAGCGCGGCCGCCCAGGCCGTGGCCATGCCGCCGCCCGAATACCCGGTCATGGCGACCGGGCTGTGCTCGACCTGCAGCGCGGACACGTGCTGCGCCGCGCGAATGCCGTCGAGGGTGATCTGCCCGCCGAGTTTGGCCGCACCGTAGGCGAATCGGGGGCCGAGGTGATCGGGCAGGGCCACGGTCCAGCCGCGCTGCAACAGGATGTTCCAGCCCGGGGCCTCGCGGACCTGGAGGTTGGGGTCGGTGGTGTAGAGCACCCGGGACACCGCGCACTGCGCGCCCAGGCCGTTGATGATCTGCTGCAGCGACAGCAGCGGGGCGTCCGGGCGGCGATTGCGCGGGGACAGCACGGTGGTGGTGGCCGCGATCGGCTTGCCCTCGGAGCTGGTGGAGCGGAACTTGATCAGCGTGATGTCGGTATCGGGGAAGATGGCCAGCGCGGGCATGGCGCGCACGCCCAGCACATCACCGGGCCGGTGATCGGCGATATCGGCGGGGGCGGCGTAGAACGGGTCCGGATCCGGGGTGGGTAGCAGGGGTTGCGCGGCCGCGGAACCCGATGCGACGAGCCCGGAGGCGATCGTGAACAGCAGAGCGCCGATGACCGCGATCGGCACGCGTATCCTCATGCCGGGCAGCGTAGGAATGTACGCGCGGGCGGTCGAGAGGGACACGCCAACCTTCCGAACAGTCACAATCGCCGCGCGGGCCGATTGTGAGCGGTGGCAGGTGGCAGATCATTTGGGGCACAGTCGTTTCTGTTCCACCGAGTAACAACTAAACTCGGCCGGCGCTTGTGACATATCCAAGCGCGATTCGTAACACCTTCTCAGCCAGGATATTCCGGTTACCTTCGGTCACAGAGACACTACTGAGGAGTAGCACATGACCGGCATCACCGAAGGCAAGGTCTTGTTCGACAGTGCGGGGGAGGCACTCACGCACCGGGTCACGGTGTACCTCGGCGGGCCGGAGGACGGGGCCGAACTCACCATGGAATACGCGGCCACCTGGAAAGAGGCGTCCGATTTCACGGTGGCGGCGGTGCATGCCGGACTGGCCGTGACGGTCGACGGGCGAATTCGGCCCGGATTGCGCCGACTACCCCGCTATGGGTTCCGGCATTGAAATAGCCTGACCCACAACCGATTCGGGCGGCTCGTTCACCGCCCGAAAGCAGTCGCGAGAGTATCCCAGGCCGGGCCCAGCTGGGCCGAGAAGTCCTCCCAGGCGTGAATGCCGGTCGGCTCGTAGTGCACGGTGGCGGGAATTCGCAAGTCGCTCAATCGTTTCGCGAAGGTCTCGGTGCAGATCCGGGCACCGGCCTCCAATGCCACACCGCCGCCCGCGGTTTGCATGGCGGCCATCCTGTCGGGCGCTCGCAGCACCTCGGTCAGATCGAGCATTCCCGGGACACCAGTGGCGGCCGAGAGATAGATGACCGTGCCGCGCAAGGCTTCCGCACCCAGCGTGCTGTCGTGGGTCACCCAGTCGAAGGTGCCCAGCGGTCCCCACATCTTCACCACATTGCCGCCGCGTGAGGCCACCGTGAGCGCGGTGACCGCGCTGCCGGGGCCGTCGATGGTGGAATAGCAGCCGCTCAATCCGGCCACGGCCCGGTAGAAGCCGGGGTGGCGGTGGGCCAGCATCATCGCGCCCTGCGCGCCCATGGAGACGCCCGCGATCGCGCGGCGGCCGTCCGAATGCAGATACGGCTCGATGGCGCCGGGCAATTCGCCGGTGAGGAAGGTTTCCCAGCGGTTCCAGCCCAGAGCGGTGTCGGGGCGCTGCCAGTCGGTGTACATGCTGCCGGTGGCACCGGCGGGGAACACCACATCGACCGGTTTGTCGGCGAAGAAGTCGGCGGCGTGGCCCTTGGTGAGCCAGTCCGATACGCCCTCGGCGTCGACGCCGTCGAGGAGGTAGAGGGTCGGGCGGGGTCCGTCACCGGAGCCGTGCAGCACATCGAGGGTGACGGTGCGGCCCATGGCCTCCGACTCGACCTCCACCCGCTCCCAGCGCGGCCCGATGCGATCGGCATTGATGACGCTCGTGCGCAATGCGTTTCGGTCCGCCGCCGCGGTCACCGGCAGGCTCGCGACAATCAGCAGCGCGGCCGCCACTACCGCCGTACGCCATATTCTGCTGTCCGACAAAGTAACTCCTGAGGCCGGGCGTGATATCCGAAGAACCCACCGAGCGGCTGCGAGGTTATCCGCTCGGTGGGTGGTCTTCATTCAACAGTGATGAAAGAGCAGGCAGTCCTCGAATTGCGGGGGCAGGCGAGGACTCGGACTCACCTCCAAAACGCGTGTCCCAGTGCGGTTTCCGATTCCGAAATTGACCGCGCATTCTTTTCGGTCCAATACCGTGTTTCGATCCAATCTCGGAACCATCACGAGCGTAGCCAGCGACGGGCGTCATCCGGCAGGGCGAGAAGCACCTTCTGGAGAGTTCACAATGACGGCCGACCTAAGCGTGGGATTGACCACAGCCTCGCCCGCCCACGGCCCGTTCCCCTCGTCGTCAATCCCCCGAAACGTGCCATCAACCAAGCGTTTTCATCCCGACAATCCCGTTGACCAGCACATTGCCGACCGACTAGGTTGGCAGCGAAGAGTTTGGTCTAGACCAACCGAGAGGATGCGCGCGTGCAGTCGATGGGATACCTGGCCCTGGCGATCTCCGTCTTCATGCACGCCGGCTGGAATGTCGCCCTCGGCTGGATCCGCCGCAGCGACCGCCCGGTCTCCTCCACCGCCGACATGCTCATCGCGGGCGGCCTGCTCTTCCTCCCGATCGCGGTGGCCACCTGGCATTTCGAGCTCCACGCCCTCCCCTTCGCCGCCGCCTCGATCTGCTTCAGCACCCTCTACTTCGCGCTGCTCGAAAGGGCCTACGCCACGGCCCCGGTCGGCGAGGTCTACCCCATCGTCCGAGGCAGCTCCCCCGTCCTGGTCATCACCGCCTCGGCCATCCTCGGCACCACCATCGGCTGGACCCGCTGGCTGGGCGTCGCCTTCATCACCTCCGGCGTCCTGATGATCGCCCTCTCCCGCGCCCGACCCTCGGCTCCGGGCATCACCGGCGGCCGCCGCTCGGTTTTGTGGGGGCTCACAATCGGCATGTGCGTCGCCAGCTACACCATGTTCGACGGCGTCGGAGTCCAACACGCCTCCCCCATCGCCTACTTGATCACCGTCATGGGCGGCTCCGGCCTGGTCCTCAAAATCCGCGACCTCGCCCGAGGCACCCCCAACACCTTCACCCTCCGCTCTCTGCCTTTGACCGCCGCGGGCGGCACCGCCATGCTCGGAGCCTTCGGCCTCACCCTGGTGGCCATGACCCAACTCCCCCTCGCCGTCGTGGCCAGCGTCCGCGAATCCAGCATCGTCATCGGGGCATTGATGAGCAGACTGCTTCTTAACGAACGGATTTCGCGGCAGGGTGCTTGTGGAATAGCGAGTGTGCTCACTGGGACGATCGTAATTGGGTTGCCTGCGTGAGGAATTCGGCTGGCGCTTTCTCAAATAGATTGCAATATAGGACAATTCGGGTCCCAGGGTATTAATGCATCGGTAGAATGATGGCATGACCAGCGGTGAAGGTGTTTCCGGCAGCACGATCGCAGACGCGATCGCAATGCTCGCTGCCGCCACCGACATCCTGCTCACCAATTCTCTCGGCGGATTCACCGATACCGAATTCGTCGCTCAAATGCAGGAATTCGAGGCCGCCAAGCGTCGCCTGGCCGCGGTCGACCACCGCTTCGTCGGCGAAGTCCGCACCCGCAACCTGCCGGAGAAGGCGGGCTGGAAGAACCACACCGGCAAATACCTGCAGCAGGTCCTGCGCCTCGGGCATGCCGAGGCCGGTGCCCGCGTGAACGCCGCCCTCTCAAACCCCGCAGGTGAACGACCGTCACCACGCCGGGGAGCTGAAAGCGGCTGCCCTCACCGGGATTCGGCAACGGGCCCGGAAGCGCCCGGCGGTCCGGTGCGGGTTACGTCCCTAACTCCCGTGGCAGCCCCACCAATGGTGGGGCCCGTGGGTTGCTTCCGACCCAACTGCTCGTGCCTTACTGGCGTGCGCAAAGCGTCGTTGTAAGTGTTGTTCCCCGGGCCGCTGCGCGCCCGAGCCGCGAGGAGGCTGGAACCGCCACCGAGGTCCCCAACCCAGCCACCTCCCCTCTTCTAGCTCTTCCCGAACCAATCGAGCGTCTGCCCATGCGGCCGCGAAAAGGCCACCGGCTCACCGTTCGATGCGAGCACGAGATGGACGTCGGCGGGACCGGGTGGAGTCTCCAGCCCGCGGAAATCCACCACTCCCGGACTCTCATTGGTGATCCAGTCACAACCGAGGCTGCGCATCATCTCGGGAACGGCCTGGCGGTCGGAGCGCGAAAGGTACAGCAGGACAGCGCTACCGAAGACTATGACGGGAATGTCCGGGGGTGCCTCCAGGATGAAGGCGGGGAGGCCGGTCAGGAGATCGCCGCGGAGCAAGCGGGGTGGGTCCTTGCGGGCGATTTCGGCGGCGTTGTGCAGGCGCTCCAAGCGATTTCGCTGTTCTGGCCAGACCAGGGACTCGAGCCAGCGGACGTCCTCGGGGTTGGACACGTCGAGGGGGTTGAGGTCGATGCCTGCGCGGTAGACGACATTCGGCAGTTCGGTGGGCAGGGGTGGGTTGCCGGTGGTCGCACAGTCGAGGACGACGGTCGACCGGCCGTCGTGAGGGTCGAGGATCGGGCCGTCGTCGTAGCGGTAGCTGTAGCGGTCGGGATAGAGGCACAGTCCGGCGGAGGTGCCGAATTCGATGAGTGCCACCGGGTTCGGGCCGTATTTCGCGAGCAGCGGCAGCAGGGCCGCGGTTCGCCCGACCTCGTTGGTCTGGGTTCGGCGGGTCATGGCGACCTCGTGCACGTCGGCCCAGTTGGTGATCAGGAAGTCCTTGAACTCCTCGAACGGACCGGGCGTCACGCCGAGGAACCGGGCCGCACCCAGGATCAGATTCGGCTGGCGCTTGTAGACAGGCAGGGTGTCGATCAAGGCGAGAAGTTCCGCGTCCCCGGCGATTCCGAGTGCCCAGGCTTCGTAGCACGGTGAATACCCTCGCACCTCGCGTTCGGCGAAGTTGCGGTAGCGGTCGGCGGTTTCCATGGCGGCTCCCGGCATAGGTGTCGACGAGAGAGTATCCGTATCGACGAGAAAGGGCGCCCGCGGCGGGTAGCCGGGGACGCCCTCAATCGATACCACTCGTCAGAGCATGCAGCTCACGCAGCCCTCGACTTCGGTTCCCTCCAAAGCCATCTGGCGGATGCGGATGTAGTACAGCGTCTTGATGCCCTTGCGCCAGGCGTAGATCTGGGCGCGGTTGACGTCGCGGGTGGTGGCGCTGTCCTTGAAGAACAGGGTCAGCGACAGGCCCTGGTCGACGTGCTGGGTGGCCGCCGCGTAGGTGTCGATGACCTTCTCGTAGCCGATGTCGTAGGCGTCTTCGAAGTATTCGAGATTCTCGTTGGTCAGGTAGGGGGCCGGGTAGTAGACGCGGCCGATCTTGCCTTCCTTGCGGATCTCGATCTTGGAGGCGATCGGGTGGATCGAGCTGGTGGAGTGGTTGATGTAGGAGATCGAACCGGTCGGCGGCACGGCCTGCAAGTTCTGGTTGTAGATGCCGTGCTTCATGACCAGGGCCTTGAGCTCGCGCCAGTCGTCCTGGGTGGGGATGTGGACGTTCGCCTTGGCGAAGAGCTCGCGCACCCGCTCGGTCTTGGGCTCCCACACCTGCTCGGTGTACTTGTCGAAGAACTCGCCCGAGGCGTACTTCGACTCGGGGAAGCCGCCGAAGTAGGAACCACGCTCCTGCGCGATCAGATTCGAGGCGCGGATCGCGTGGTAGGCGATCGTGTAGAAGTAGATGTTGGTGAAGTCCACACCCTCTTCGGAGCCGTAGTGGACGTGCTCACGCGCCAGGTAGCCGTGCAGGTTCATCTGGCCCAGGCCGATGGCGTGGGACTCGTTGTTGCCCTGCTCGATCGAGGGCACCGAGTAGATGTGGGTCTGATCCGACACCGCGGTCAGGGCGCGGATCGAGGTCTCGACCGTCTTGCCCAGATCCGGCGAGTCCATGGTCTTGGCGATATTGAGCGAACCCAGGTTGCACGAGATGTCCTTGCCTACCTTGGCGTAGGACAGATCGTCGTTGAACTCCGAGGCGGTGGAGACCTGCAGGATCTCCGAGCACAGGTTGGAGTGGGTGATCTTGCCCGCGATCGGGTTGGCCCGGTTCACGGTGTCCTCGTACATGATGTACGGGTAGCCCGACTCGAACTGCAGCTCGGCGAGGGTCTGGAAGAACTCGCGAGCCTTGATCTTGGACTTGCGAATCCGCTTGTCGTCGACCATCTCGTAGTACTTCTCGGTCACGTTGATGTCGGCGAACGGCACGCCGTAGATGCGCTCCACGTCGTACGGCGAGAACAGGTACATGTCCTCGTTCTTCTTCGCCAGCTCGAAGGTGATGTCCGGGATCACCACACCCAGCGACAGCGTCTTGATGCGGATCTTCTCGTCCGCGTTCTCGCGCTTGGTGTCCAGGAAGCGGTAGATGTCGGGGTGGTGCGCGTGCAGGTACACCGCGCCCGCGCCCTGACGCGCGCCCAGCTGGTTGGCGTAGGAGAACGAGTCCTCCAGCAGCTTCATGATCGGGATGACGCCCGAGGACTGGTTCTCGATCTTCTTGATCGGCGCGCCGTGCTCACGAATATTGCTGAGCAGCAAGGCCACACCGCCGCCGCGCTTGGACAGCTGCAGGGCGGAGTTGATGGAGCGTCCGATGGACTCCATGTTGTCCTCGATGCGCAGCAGGAAGCACGAGACCGGCTCGCCGCGCTGCTTCTTGCCCGAATTGAGGAATGTGGGGGTGGCCGGCTGGAAGCGGCCGTCCATGATCTCGTCGACCAGTTCCGACGCCAGCTTCTCGTCACCGGCGGCCAGGGTCAGCGACACCATGCACACGCGGTCCTCGAAGCGCTCCAGGTAGCGCTTGCCGTCGAAGGTCTTGAGCGTGTACGAGGTGTAGTACTTGAACGCGCCGAGGAAGGTCGGGAACCGGAACTTCTTGGCGTACGCCTGCTGGAACAGGCCCTTGATGAAGGCGGGCTGGTACTGGTCGAGAACCTCGGTCTCGTAGTAGTTCTCGCGAACCAGGTAGTCCAGCTTCTCTTCCAGGTTGTGGAAGAACACCGTGTTCTGGTTGACGTGCTGCAGGAAGTACTGGTGCGCGGCCTCGCGATCCTTGTCGAACTGGATCTCGCCGTTGGGGCCGTACAGGTTCAGCATCGCGTTGAGGGCGTGGTAGTCCAGGCCCTCGGTGGTCGCGGAGTCGCCGCTGACGGGACGCTCTACGCGGGCAGTCTTTCCGACCGGTGCTGTTGTCGTTGCCAAAACAAGTCCAATCCCTCTCGGACGCGCGCGACGTCCTCGGCAGTTCCCATGAGTTCGAAGCGATACAGGTACGGGACCCCTGCCTTGCGTGAGATCACTTCTCCCGCATAGCAGTACGTATCGCCGAAGTTCGTGTTGCCGCTCGCGATCACGCCGCGCAGCAGTGCGCGGTTGTGCGGATCGTTGAGGAACTTGGCCACCTGACGGGGGACGAATTCCTTGTCGGATCGCTGTCCACCCAAAACGTGCCGACCTCCCCCGTAGGTGGGGACGATCAGCACGTAGGGATCCTCGACGCGAAGCGAGTCGGCGGTATGAAGCGGTATGCGAACGGCGGGGAGATCCAGCCGCTCGACGAAGCGGTGCGTGTTCTCCGAAGCGCTCGAGAAGTAGACCAGATTCGGTGTCCCACCGGAGATCTCGGCCATCTTCCCTCCTTTCGATTCGGACGAACCCGCAGGAGGTGGCGGGTTATGCCACCGCGACCGCGTCGGCCAGAGACTTGATGCGGTCCGGGCGGAAGCCGGACCAGTGCTCGTCACCGGCGACGACGACGGGGGCCTGCAGGTAGCCCAGGGCCATGACGTAATCGCGGGCTTCGGGGTTCTCGGAGATGTCGATGACGCTGTAGTCGACACCGGCCTTGTCGAGGGCGCGGTAGGTCGCGTTGCACTGGACACAAGCGGGCTTGGTGTAAACGGTGATGGTCATTGAATCCCCTTCTCCTTGCCTTCGGTCCGTCGGCAGTGCACGGCTCAAACAAGATCCACGTAGTAAGTGCGCAAACCCCTGGAAGCGGAACCGAAGCCCCAGCTCACTCGGTGAACTTCGAGGTGTTCGCCTAGTGGCCTTCCAGCTCCCAAGACACTACACCTAGTGGCCGACAGATTCATACAACACGACATGTTGCGACTCACAAAGGTGAAATTCCGGTGCCGTAAGTACCTGGACACTCGATTCGCAACTCGACACGACTGCGACGCACATCACAATTTGGACCTACAGTTCATTTCCAGCAAACACACCATCACCGCTGATCAACAGGCTTCTCACGAGTCACAGCAGGCTCGAGCGACCACCCGGTTTGCCGGGCCGCCGAACCCTGCCCCCAATTCCCGGGGCCCCGGTCGGCTCGGCGTGTCGCGGCGTGTACCAGCCGTCTAGCCGATCGTGAACGACGCGCCGTCGACCGGACCGGGCGCCAGCAATCTATTGGTGGCCGGAATGCCGTAGACCTGAGCGTCGTAGTCCGACAGCGGGCGGCCGTCGATGCTGATCTCGGTGAAGGTGATCGGCTCGAAGCCCGGCAGCGCCGCGTCGAGGTGACCCTCCACCACGATCTCGGCCGTCCGGGCGGGCACGGTCGAGGGCGCGACCGTGGTGCGCGTCCAGTGCGCGGTGCGGTTCTCCAGCGTCATGGTGTAGTTCGCGCCGTCCCAGGTGACCGCGGAATGCATGGTGTCGCCGGGGTGGACCTCGACGTCGTCGTAGCTCACCGGCGGGTCCGGATAGCCCTCCCACCACCCGTCCACTTCCTTGTCCGGCATACAGAAGCCACGGGCCATGCCGAGCGCGCAGAGCCCGTTCGCCGCCGCCCCCAGGGCATTCGAGACCTTGGCCCCCGCGTTCATGACCGTCCCGGCCAGCCGCGGATCGGCGTAGGCCACGCCCGCGGCGAGGGTCTCGATCTGCAGCCCGGGCAGCGCCGCGTACACGGCCGCGTCACTGGCGCACAGAGATTCGACGCCGGTCTGCATGAGCGGCAGCGCGACCTGGCCGTTGAGGCCCTGCGCGCCGTTCAGGCCGACCCACGGCACCACGCGCTGCAACACGCCGGGATCGAGGCAGTCGATCTCCGGCTGCACCCAGGTGGCACTGACCTCCCGGAAGTCGCCGCGCACCACGTACCCGGCCCAGTTGCCCAGGTAGAGGCGGACATTGGAGGCACTCGACCCGGAGACATCGGAGAGGCTCACCTCGGCCGCCGCGTCGGCCGCGTTCACCACCACCGAGGCGGCGGAGACGGCCAGGGTGACCGCCATGAAACAACGGCTCCACGCAGAGTTGCCCGTTGATTGCTCCATGGCTCGACGGTAGTCCCGAAGGGGCCGGAAATGCGGCAGGCCACGGCTGAAAAGCCGTGGCCTTGCGCTGAATTCAGCGAGTGATCGCTGGGGTTTGTCGCGCGTTCGCGCGAGCTCTTTTACACGTTGGCGCGAGCGGCGGCCGTCTCGGCCAGCAGGCGCACGGTGGCGGCCAGCTGGGTGAGGGCCTCGGCGTCGTCGGCCGGGTGGGTCTCGACGAAACGGGAACCGATGGTGCCGAAGTGCAGCGACGCCTCCTTGACCACGTTCGCACCGGCCACGCCCAGCGCCTTGACGGCGTCGTCGTGCGACCACTTGGCGGCGTTCGCGGAGATCGAGGCCGAGATGACCGCGGCCGGACGGTCCTTGAGCGCGCCCGCGCCGTAGGGACGGGAGGCCCAGTCGATGCCGTTCTTCAGCACGGCCGGCAGGGTGCCGTTGTATTCGGGGGTGACGAAGAGGACGGCGTCGGAGGCGGCGACGGCGTCACGCAGCGCCTGCGCGGCGGCCGGGACCTTGCCCTCGGCGTCGATGTCCTCGTTGTAGAACGGGATGTCCCCGAGGCCCTCGTAGATGGCCAGCTCCACGCCCTCCGGAGCGGTCTTGACGGCGGCCTCGGCCAGGCGGCGGTTGATCGACGCGGCGCGGAGGCTGCCGACCAGGACGAGAATGCGGGTCTGCGACATGATGATCACTCCAGTGGGTTACTGATTCAGCGGTGGAACTTTCGATAGACTGTAACCGGACCCCAGTCCGCTTACATTCCCGGGTAGGAGCACAACGGCTGTGACACGCGACACCCCCCGCGACACCCCCTCGAGGCCACGCGACACCTCGAAGAGCGACGCCGTCGACCTGCCCAACATCTCCCTGTCCATCGAGCCCATCGGCAACCAGCAGCCGCCGCCGCATTCGGTGCCGCTGCTCATGCCCGGCAGCTCGCACGAGCGCAGCGACGCCGCCCGCAACCGGCAGCTGCTGCTCGACGCCGCCGAGACGCTGGTGCGCGAGCAGGGCGCGGACGCGGTCACCATGGACGCGGTCGCCAAGCTCGCGGGCGTGGGCAAGGGTACGGTGTTCCGCCGCTTCGGCAACCGGGCGGGGCTCATGCTGGCGCTGCTGGACCAGTCCGATCAGAAGCTGCAGTGGGCCTACATGTTCGGGCCGCCGCCGCTGGGGCCGGGCGGGCCGCCGGTGGAGCGGCTGATCGCCTTCGGCCGCGCGCGGCTGGCGCTGGTGGAGGTCGAGGGCGACGTCCGCCGCAATGCCGCCATCGGCGGGCAGTACTCGGGCCCGCCCTACAACGTCGCGAAAACCCATGTGTCGCTGCTACTCCGGCAGGCCGGGGCGCCCGGAGACATCTCGCTGACCGCCGACACGCTGCTGGCCACGCTCGACGCCGCGCTGGTGCTGCATCAGATCCGCGCGCTGGGTTACACGCTGGAGCAGGTGGGCGACCACTGGGCGATGCTGGTCCGGCAGGTGACCGCCCCGGCCCCCGAATAGCCGCCAAGTACAGTGTGGCCATGGGGAACCTGCGCGAAGAGATCATCGCCGAATTGGGCGTGCTGCCGACCATCGAACCGAAAACCGAAGTGCGGCGGCGCATCGACTTCCTCAAGGACTATCTGCGCTCCACGCCCGCCAAGGGCTTCGTGCTCGGCATCAGCGGCGGTCAGGACTCCACCCTCACCGGTCGCCTGTGCCAGCTGGCCGCCGAGGAACTGCGCGCCGAGGGCCACGACGCCACCTTCGTGGCCGTCCGTCTCCCCTACGGCGTGCAGTTCGACGAGGAGGACGCGCAGATCGCCCTGCGGTTCATCCAGCCCGACCGCTCCGTCGTGGTGAACGTCAAGCCCAGCGCCGACGCGGCCGCGGGCGAGGCCGCCACCGGCATCCTCGAACTGCATCAGGAACCGCAGCTGCGAGACTTCGTGCGCGGCAATATCAAAGCCCGCGAGCGCATGGTCCTGCAGTACGCCATCGCCGGACAGCTCAACCACCTCGTCGTCGGCACCGACCACGCCGCCGAGGCGGTCACCGGCTTCTTCACCAAGTTCGGCGACGGCGGCGTGGACATCACCCCGCTGACCGGTCTCACCAAGCGCCAGGGCGCGGCCCTGCTCCAGGAACTCGGCGCACCCCCGAGCGTCTGGCAGAAGGTCCCCACCGCCGACCTCGAAGACGACCGCCCCTCGCTCCCCGACGAGGAAGCCTTGGGCCTGAAGTACTCCCAGATCGACGACTACCTCGAGGGCAAGCCGGTCTCCCCCGAGGTCGCCGAGAAGCTCGAGACCATCTTCCGCAACACCCGCCACAAGCGAACCGTCCCGGTGACCCCGCTCGACACCTGGTGGAAGTAGGCCCGGCCGCGGTCAGAACGGCCCGCCATACCGGCTCACAGCCGGTAGACGCCGAGTGGACGCGAAAAGCGTTTGCTGTCGCCGTGTCCCGGTTTCTACGGTCGAGGCGTGAACTTCGACGGCGATAACGGATGGGACAGTGTGGCCACCCTGGTGGACGGCTGGGTGGAGCGACGGCCGCGGCGGCCGGAGATCGAGGCCCAGCTGCTGCGGGAGACCCGACTGCTGCCCTGGCTCGCACCGCGACTCCCGCTGCCCGTGCCGGTTCCGGTGGTGGTCACCGAAGCACCGCTGGTCGTCCGGCACACGGTGATTCCCGGGGAGCCGATAGACGACTACACGCCGGAGGACGGCGTCGCGATCGGGCGCTTCCTGCGCACGCTGCACGACACCCCGCCGGACGAGGCGATACGGCTGGGGTTGCCCGGGGCCGACCACACCCACCGCGAACGGGCCTGGGCCGACACCCGTTGCCGCCGAGAAGTCCTTCCGCTGCTTCCGGATTCGCTGACGGCGGGCGCGGTCGCGCTGCTCGATGCGATCCTGGCGGCTCCCGCCGATACCGTGGTCCACGCCGACCTCGGCCCCGACCACGTGCTGGCGGAGAACGGACGGGTGAGCGGCATCATCGACTTCGGCGACGCCCACCTCGGTGATCCGGCCATCGATTTCGCGTGGGCCCTGTTCGGTACGCCCGCCGAATTCGCGGACGCGGCAGCCCAGACCTACGGGGTCACAACGGAACTGCGCGCCCGGGCGGAGAACTGGCATCTGCTCGGACCCTGGTTCGAGGTTTTGCGCGGGCTGGATACCGACGATCCCGAGATGACGCGCGGCGGCGTGACCGGAGTGGTCGAGCGACTCCGTGCGGCCGGGCGATAGCCGTCCGCGTCAGCTCTTCTTCTGATCCGGCTCTTCGATGAGGCGGCGGTGGAGTTCGGCCGTCATGGCGTGAATCGCCCGCGTCAGTTCGGTGTTCGTCTTGAGTTCGAGCTCTTGTTCCTGGAAGTCGTGGTCGGCCTTGGCCTGCTGGAAGTCGGCCTGGCGGTTCTGGCCGATCATGACGAAGGTGGACAGGAAGATGGCCTCGAGGGAGACCGCGAGAGTCAGTGTCGGCCAGGGGTTCTTCTCGATGAAGATCATCCACAGGGCGAAGCCGACCGCGTGGATGTAGACGAAGTTCATCGAGCCCGCGAACTTGGTGATCCAGTCCGCTACGCGGAGCTGCATGCTCTGCGCGCGTTCCTGCTGCACCTGGATGAGGGCGGGGTGGCCGGGATTGGGGTCCGGAGGTTGCGTCACCGGCGAATGTTAGCGCCGGGCAGCGAGATTCAGCCGCAATCGGCGCAGAGATTCAGCGGTAATCCGCGCCGGTCAGCCGCCCGCGAAGGGCGGGAGGACGTCCACGCGCGGAGACAGGGTCGCGGTGGCGTCGCGGGTTAGTTCGTCGCCGATCAGGTAGGCGCAGACCTTGAGCATCGGGTCGAGCTTGGGGCCGTAGGCGGCGGAGAGGGTGGTGCGCAGGTCGCCGACGGTGGCCCCGGACGGGAGGTCCAGGGTCTCCTTTTCTTTGCCGACCGCGTCCGCGATCGCGGCGAAATAGCGGACCTCAACCACCGATGGCTCCCATCGTTCGTTCGGGCGGGACGAAGCCGGCGGCGTCGATGCCGTGCCCGGCCGATTTGTTCCACATGGCGCCGCGCCAGAGTCCGGCGATATCGGCGTCGGTCGCGCCGGAGCGCAGGGCGGCGCGAATGTCGTACTCCTGATCGCTGAACAGGCAGGACCGGATCCGGCCGTCGGCGGTCAGGCGGGTGCGGTCGCAGTCGCCGCAGAACTGGCGGGTCACCGAGGCGATGATGCCGACGGTGCCCGGGCCGCCGTCGACCTGCCAGCGTTCGGCGGGGGCGGAGGGATCCTCGCGGCCCACCTCGGTGAGGCTGAACCGCTTGCCGAGCACCTCGAGTAGTTCCTCGGCGGTGATCATGTTGGCGCGCGCCCACTCGTGGTCGGCGTCGAGCGGCATCTCCTCGATGAAGCGCAGTTCCGCGCCCTCGTCCAGGCACCACTGCAGCAGATCGGCTGCGCCGTCCAGGGTTTCGCGCATGAGCACGGCATTCACCTTGAGCGGGGTGAGCCCGGCCGCGATGGCGGCGCGGATTCCGGCAAGCACCGAGTCCAAGCGGTCCCGACGGGTCAGGCGGTGGAAGCCGTCGCGGTCGACGGTGTCGAGCGAGACATTGATACGGCTCAGCCCGGCCTCGGCCAGCTTGCGCGCCCGATGCTCGAGCCCGACGCCATTGCTGGTCATGGCCAGCGGCGTATCCGGCAACGCGGCATGGCACCCGGCGATGATCTGTTCGAGATCGCGGCGCATGAGCGGTTCGCCGCCGGTGAAGCGCACCTCGTGGACGCCGAGTTCGCGCACCGCGAGGGTGACCAGGCGGACGATCTCGTCGGTGGAGAGCAGCTCATCGGCCGGAATGGCCGGCAGCCCTTCCTCGGGCATGCAGTACGTACAGCGCAGCGAACACTTCTCGGTGATGGACACCCGCAGATCCCGCGCGACCCGGCCGAACCGATCCAGCAGGAACGGCGTGTCCGGGCGTCCGTCCATCGCGGGCCGCCCGGTACGCACAGCGGGCATCCCCATCGCGACCACGGTCATTCGACCATTATTGCCGGGTACGCAAGTCTTTGTAGATTCGCACGAGCCGACCGGGTCGGACGGCCGGTCACCGATCGGAGGATTCGCCCGCGTATAGGCTCACCAGCATGAGTTCCCGGCACGCGCTCGCCCCGGCCAGACCAGTCGACGACCACCGCCGGCGCATCGAGGATGCGCTGCGGCCGCTGGCCGACCGCGTCGCCGAGACGGTGCCGATGGATCAGGCGCTGGGCAGGCGGCTGGCCGTGGATGTGTATTCGCCCCTGGACCTGCCGGTCTTCCGGAATTCGGCGATGGACGGGTACGCGGTGGCGGCCGAATCGGTGGCCGTCGTGCCCGCCACGCTGCCGCTGCTCGGCGTGGTGGCGGCCGGAAACACCGAGGCGGTGACGCTGCCCCAGGGCGCGGCCGTGAAGGTGATGACCGGTGCGCCGGTGCCGCCGGGCGCGGACTGCGTGGTGCCGGTGGAGCACACCGAATCCGACGGCGTCACGGTGACGATCCGAACCAGCAGGGCGAGCGGCGATTTCGTGCGCGAGCCGGGCACCGATGTCAAGGCCGGACAGCTGCTGGCCGCCGCGGGCACGCTGCTGCGGCCCCGGCACATCGCGGCGCTGGCCGCGGTCGGGCTGGGTGAGCTGTCGGTGCTGCGCCGGGTGCGCGCCGCGGTCCTCACCACCGGTGACGAATTGCGGCCCGCCGGAGCGACGCTGCTGCCCGGGCAGATCTTCAACTCCAATGGCATCGCGCTGGCCGCGGCGCTGGCCGACAACGGCGTCGAGGTGGTGTCGGTCGCGCATTCCACCGACGATCACGCCGAGTTCCGGCTCCGGCTGGCCGAGGCGGTCGCGCAGGCCGATGTGGTCTTCACCTCCGGCGGCGTCTCCATGGGCGACTTCGAGGTGGTGAAGGAGGTGCTGGGCGCGCAGGGCGGCGAATTCGGCTCGGTCGCAATGCAACCCGGCGGGCCGCAGGGCCTGACCACGGTCGAGGGCGTGCCGGTGCTGAGCTTCCCGGGCAATCCGGTGAGCACCATGGTGTCCTTCGAGGTCTTCGCGCGTCCCGTGCTGCGGGAGTTGGCCGGGCTGCCCGCCCTGCCGATTTCCGAACTGCCGCTGCTGGATTCGGTCCGCTCCCCCGCCGGGAAGCGGCAGTTCCTGCGCGGCAAGCTGACCGAGGACGGGGTCACGCTGGTGTCGGGTCAGGGCTCGCATCTGATCGCGTCCATGGCCCAGGCCGATGTGCTCATCGATATTCCGGCCGCGGCCACCGAGGTGCCCGCGGGCACGATCGTCGCCGTCCGGCCCCTGTGAAAGGCTGTTGTGATGAGTGAGTTGTCGCATGTCGACCGTGAGGGTCGCGCCCGCATGGTCGATGTGAGCGCGAAGGCCGACACCGCCCGCATCGCGGTCGCCGCGGGCGAACTGCGGACCACCCCCGAGGTCATCCGCCTGGTCCGGGCCGACGATATGCCCAAGGCCGATGTGCTGAGCACCGCCCGCATCGCCGGGATCAATGGCGCGAAGAAGACCTCCGAGCTGATTCCGCTGTGCCATCAGCTGGCATTGTCGTCGGTGAACGTGTCGTTCGGATTCACCGAGGACGCCATCACCATCGAGGCGACGGCGAAGACCAAGGGGCCGACCGGCGTCGAGATGGAGGCGTTGACGGCGGTCGCGGTCGCGGGGCTCACGCTGCACGACATGGTGAAGGCGGTGGACCCGGCGGCCACGCTGAACGGGGTGCGGCTGGTCACCAAAGAGGGTGGTAAGCACGGACATTGGGTGCGGCCCGAGGCTGAGCAGCAGAAGCACGACCACACGAAGCACGAAACCCCCGCTGCCGCACCGGCTTCCCGCGCGGGCGAGGGCCGTACGGCCGCGGTCGTGGTGGCCTCGACCGGCGCCGCCGCGGGCACCCGCACCGACACCACCGGCCCGGTCCTCGCGAAATGGCTTGCCGAGCAGGGTTTCTCGGTGCGCGGCCCGCTGGTCTTCGCCGACGCCGATATCTCCTTCGGCCTCTCCGACGCCCTGGCGAGCGAGCCCGATCTGGTGATCAGCACCGGCGGCACCGGGGCCTCCCCCACCGACGCCACGCCGGAAGCCACGCTCGCCCTTATCGATCGGGAGCTGCCCGGCGTCGCCGACGCCATCCGCCAGGCGGGCACCGCGAAGTTCCCCCTCGCCGCGCTGAGCCGCGGCGTGGCGGGCCTGGCCGGGCGCACCGTGATCGTCAATCTGCCCGGTTCGCCGGGCGGGGTGAAGGACGGCATCGCCGTGCTCACCCCGATTCTCGAACATCTGCTGGCCCAGGTGGCCGGAGGAGGCAACCATGAGTGAGCTGCTGGCCCGCATCAGCGAGCAACCCCTGGATCCGGCCGAGGTGGAGAAGGCCGTCAGCGGCCCCGAACACGGCGGCGTCGTGGTCTTCACCGGCAAGGTACGCGATCACGATGGCGGCCAAGCGGTTTCGGCGCTGGAGTACTCCGCGCACCCGCAGGCCGAACAGTTCCTGCGCAAGGTGTGCGAGGAGGTCGCGGCATCCTCGGGCCTGCCGGTCGCGGCGGTCCACCGCATCGGCTCGCTGACCATCGGCGACCTCGCCATCGTCGTGGCCGTCGCCGCGCCCCACCGTGCCGAGGCCTTCCAGACCTGCGCCGAACTGGTGGACCGCATCAAGCACGAGGTCCCCATCTGGAAGCGTCAGATGTTCGCCGACGGACTCTCCGAATGGGTCAACGCCTGCGGGTGATACCGCGGGCAAACCGAAGCCGTGGACCCGTACGGAATCCACGGCTTCGGCTTCCCCGATGAGGAGGGGGGATCAGGTGGCGGCGACCGCGTCCGGTGTGTCCGGCTCCGGGGCGGCCGGAGTCACTGTGCTGGCAGCGGGAGTCACTGCGCCGCGGGCGTATTCGCCGAGTTTGGTGTGGTTGAACACCAGGTTGAGGGTGAAGGCCGTGATGGCGGCGAGGCTGATGCCGCTATTGAGGATGATCTGGGCCGAGGACGGGAACTTCTCGAACATGCCCTTGGTCAGCACCGGCACCAGGCCGACGCCGATCGAGACGGCGATGATGCTGAGGTTCACGCGGTCGGAGAGGTCGGCCTTGCGCAGGGTGTCGACGCCGATGACCGCGATGGTGGCGAACAGCACCAGGCCGACGCCGCCGACCACCGGCTGGGGCACGGCCGCGACCAGGGCGCCGAAGCGCGGCACCAGGCCCAGCAGCACCAGGATCGCGCCGCTCACCGCCGTCACGTAGCGGCTGAACACGCGGGTGTTGGCGAGCGCGCCGACATTCTGGTTGAAGATGGTGTCCGCGAACGAGTTCAGCACCCCGGCCAGGACCGCGGAGAGCCCGTCGCCGATGAGGCCGCGCGCCAGATCGCCACGGCTGACCGGCTTTCCGGTGATCTCGCCGATGGCCAGCATGCTGGCGGTGGACTCGGCGAAGATGACGGCCATGGCGATGGTCATGGCCACCACCGCGGTCACCGGGAAATGCGGTGCGCCGAAATGGAACGGGTGCGGCACGCCGAGCCAGGATGCCTTCGAGACGCCGTCGAGCTTGATCAGACCCATGGGGATCGCGATGACGATGCCGACGATGAGCGCGATCAGCACACCCAGCTGCGACCACACGCCCCGTCCGAGCACCGTGCACACCAGGGCCACCACCAAAACCGCTGCGGCCAGCGCGATCCGGGAGGGCGAAGCGAACGTCGCCGCCTTGGGGTCACTGCCGACGACCAGGCCGCCCGCCACCCCGATCAGCGAGATACCGACCACGGTCAGCACGGTCCCACTGACCAGCGGCGGGAAGAACCGCACCAGCGAGGCGAACGGCCACGCCAGCGCGATGCCGATGACGCCGCCCAGCAGCAGCGATCCATACATCGCCTGGATCCCGTAGTCCTTGGTGATCAGGATCATCGGGCTCATGGCCACGAAGGTCGCGCCGGTGATGATCGGCAACCGCGCGCCCGCGAACTTCCCCAGCCCGAGGCTCTGCACCATGGTGATGATGCCCGCCACCAGCAGGTCCGCGCTGATCAGCAGGGCCACGGTGGACTTGTCCAGGCCCGCGGCCGCGCCGAATACCAAGGGCACCGTGACGCATCCGGTGTACATGATCAGCACGTGCTGGATGCCGAACACCAGCAGCCGATGCCACGGCAGCCGGGTATCGACGGGATGAGGCGAAGTCATCGGCCCTGTCTTCCTTCCGGGTCAGTTGCTGGTCAGGCTAAGCGGCCGTTTCGGCGCGAGGCTTTGTCCGATGTGCCCAAACGTCGCCGGATTCCGGTGCGGCGTTTTGTCTCCGAAACCAGCCGGCGCCGCGCCGCCGATGCGCCACAGTGATGCCATGACTGAATCCACCGGCCGGATCGTGCTCGGCCCGCACCAGTACGGGAAGGCCGAGAACCGAGTGGTGCGCATCTACCGCGATACCGCCCGGCACGAGATTCGCGATCTCAATGTCTCCTCGTGCCTGCGCGGCGGATTCGACGAGGCGCATACGGTCGGTGATCAGGGCGCGGTGCTGCCGACGGATTCGCAGAAGCAGACCATCTACACCTACGCCAAGAGCCACGGCGACGGGAGCATCGAGGACTACGGGCTGGCGCTGGCCCGGCACTTCGTCGCCGACATCGCGCCGGTGGATTCGGCGCGCATCGAGATCGAAGAGTATGGCTGGCAGCGGGTTCCGGTGCGCGGCAGCGAGCACGACCACACCTGGACGCGGATCGGGCCGGAGGTGCGGATCGCGGCGATCACCGTCGAGGGCGACGGCGCGGACCGCCGGGAGTGGGTGATCGGCGGCGTCAAGGATCTGGTGATCCTCAAATCCACCGGATCGGAGTTCGCGGGCTTCCTGACCGACCCGTTCACCGTGCTCGAACCCGCCTACGACCGCATCCTGGCCACCAGCCTGATCGCCCGCTGGCGCTTCGCCACCCCGCCCGCGGATTGGGACGCCGCCTACCACGGGATTCGGGCCGCCATGGTCGAGACCTTCGCGACGCTGCACTCGAAAGCCTTGCAGCAGACGCTGTTCGAGATGGGCCGGGCCGCGCTGGAGGCATACCCGTGCCTGGCCGAGGTCCGGCTGGCCGCTCCCAACAAACACCACTTCTCCTATGACATAGAGCGATTCGGCGTCCCCAACAAGGGTGAGGTCTTCCACGCCGACGACCGCCCCTACGGCCTGATCCACGCCAGCGTGCTGCGCGAGGGCGCGCCCGATGCCGGAATCGCCTGGGACCCTTACACCGGAGCGGTCTGATCCACCGTCCGCCCCTGCTCCAAGGTCCGCACCGCCAGGTACAGGTCCAGCCGATCGTCGAGCCGCCCCAGATCGCGCCCGGTGAGCTCCTCGATCCGGCCGATCCGATAGCGAACGGTATTGAGGTGCAGATGCATTCGATCCGCAGCTTGCCGCCAGGAGCCCTCGCAGCCGAGGAACACCGCCAGTGTCTCGAGCAGTCCGGCCCGGTGCCGCCGGTCGTACTCGAGCACCGGCCCCAGCACCCGCTCGGCGAAACGCCGCTGCAGTCCACCGGGCACGGCGGTGAGCAGGCCGACGGCCGAATCGATATCGGCCACCCGCAGGCTCACGGGTGCGGTATCGTCCCGCGCCGCGGTGGAGGCGGCCGCCGCCGCACCGATCGCGCCCGCGAGCGACTCGTCCCGCTGTCGGGCGCTCACCCCGATGGCGAGCCGGATTTCGGTGAGCCCGGCGGCGATTCGCCCGAAGCGCCGGTTCACCTCGGCGGCGATCCCGTCCTGGGTGCCCACGGTCACGCCGATCAGCCGCCCCTCGCGATCTATCGAGGTGGCCAGGTCCGGCAGCACGTCGTGCAGGGCGGACCGCACCGCCATCAGCCCGGCGATGGAGTCCGCCCAGCCCGAAACCCGGTGCGGGGCAACGACGTCGAGCTCGGCGGCGGGCGCGCCCGCCCGATCGATGGCACCCGCTATACCGCCGGTCAAGGCGCGGCGCTGCGGCGCGTCGGGAGTGGCCGCCGTCCCCGCTCCGCCCACGGCATGGGCGCCGTGCCGAGGGGCGCCCTCGGCGGCGTGGATCTCACAGACCAGCGCGACCTCGGAGGTGCCGGGCCGTTCGGCGAACGGCGTCGGGAAGCGGTCGGCCAGTTCCCAATCCAGGTGGCGCCGGTCGGAGCGGCGCTGGCGATACAGTTCGGCGACGGCGGCCAGGTCCGCGCCGAAGGGGTCGAGTTCCGGGACCGAGGGGCGGATCACCAGGTACCAGGCGGTGATTCGATCGCCCGCGCCGACCTGGAGCACTCGCATGGCGCCGGTGGTCACGGCGGGCAGGCGGGGCGCGGTCAGGGCGGTGGCGATGATCCGGTCGATCTCGTCCTCCGCCAGGTCGGCGGTCCCGGCGACGACCGTGCCGGTCGCGGTCAGCAGCCAGGCCGAAACCTGCTGTTCCGCAGCGAAATCCGCGAGCAGCGTCTCGATATCGGCCCCGGCGGCGACCGCGGCCAGCAGCCGGCGCTGCCGGTCGGCGCGGGATTGCACACGCCGCCAGCGCACCTCGGCGGCCTGCTCGGCCAGGTATTCGATGATCCGGCTGAACGGGACGCTCTGCGGGGCGGACAGCAGCGGCAGGCCGTGGCGTTCGCAGGCGAGCACCACGTCATCGGGGACGTGGCCGTGCAGGGCCTGCCCGGCCACCACACCGGCGACACCCGCGCCCGCCAGCAAGCCCACGTAGCGGTCGGAGTCGGCGGCCTCCTGCCGCCACACCAAACCCGTGCACACCAGCGCGCCCGCTGTCACGAAGGGGCGTGGATCGGGCATATCCGTCGCGCAGACCCTGGAGACCGGGCGATCCAGCTCCCCGGCGTCTCCGTGCAGCAACCGCATGCGCAATTGCGGCGCATCGAGTAGATCCCGCACCCGCACGGCGCACCTCCCGTGGTCGGTCGAATAGTCCGTCACGGTAGAACCGGGTTATTTCCACATGGTTTCAACCATGCTGCCGCGACCTCACGCGGATAAGTAAGGTGGTCGCCGTGAGTCGGCGCATTCCTGTCCTGATCGTGGCCGGATTCCTCGGTGCCGGGAAGACGACCCTGCTCAACCGTCTGCTGCGCACCCGGAACACGCGGATCGGGGTGGTGGTCAACGACTTCGGGGCCGTCAATATCGATGCCATGCTGGTCGCGGGTCAGGTCGACGCGATGGTGTCGCTCGGCAACGGGTGCGTGTGCTGCGCCGTGGATGTGAGCGAACTGGACGACCTGTTCGATCGGCTGGCGCATCCGAAGCAGAAGATCGACGTCATCGTGGTAGAGGCCAGCGGGCTGGCCGAGCCGCGCAATCTGATTCGCATGGTCGTGAACAGCGACAATCCGCGCATTCGCTACGGCGGGCTGGTCGAGGTGGTCGATGCCGAGCACTTCCGCGACAGCCGGGCGCTGCATCCGGAGCTCGGGACGCATCTGCGCATGGCGGATCTGGTGGTGCTGAACAAGTCCGATCGGGTGGAACCCGCCGCGCTGGAACGGCTGCGCGCCGAGATCGCCGAGTCGGTGGGCCAGGTGCCGGTGTATCCGACCAGCCACGGGCGGATCGATCCGGGATTGTTGTTCGATGAGCCGAATCGGGAGGCGCACGCGCCGCGCGTCGGTGACCAGCTCAGCTTCGACGAGCTACTGCTGGACGACGACCACGAGCATGAGCATTGCGATGGCGACTGCCACGACCATCGGCATCTGCACGACGCCTACGACAGTGTCTCGTTCACTTCCGAGACCGACCTGAATCCGCGCGAACTCATTGCGCTACTGGAGGACCCGCCCGTCGGCCTGTTCCGCGCCAAGGGCGTGCTCGCCTTCGCTGTCGCCGACGACCCGCGAAAATTCCTCCTGCACATGGTCGGCCGCCACATCACCATCGAGCCCACTCAGTGGTCCCGTCACGAGCCCCGGGTCAGCAGTCTGGTCCTGATCGGCTCCGGCCTCGACCGCGACCTGGTCCTCGACCGGCTCGAGGCCACCGTCCACAGCTCCGACGAGCTTCTCGACGACCACGCCCTGCTCCCCCTCTGGCGTTATGTCGCTGACGACGCGCTTGTCGGCGAGGGCTGATTCGGCCTCGAACTCCGCGCGCAGTTCCGCCACCTCGGCGGCCAGCTCATCGCGCATCTGTTCGCGCTCGAGCAGCGCGGCCCGCATGGTCTCGACGCTCTCGTTCATGGCGGCCAACCGCTGATCCGCGCCCTTGAGCTGCCACTCCACCACATCCCGGCGGCCCACCTCCGCGCTCGCGTAGCGCACCCACCCGACCACGTAGTCGACCCACTCCTGCTGCTTGGGCACGTCCTTGGGCGAATCGAACCCCTTGCGCTGCGCGGCCTTGGTGGACAGCACCAGTTCCGACCGCTTGCCCCGCCCCGGCGAATTCATCTCCGCCAGCGTCAACTTCCCCGCACTGGTCACCACCGCCATGAACCGGTACTTCCCGGCCAGATGCATGCGTAGCTCGGCATTGCCGCGCCCGTCGGAATCCATGGCACCCAACCACGGCCCCTCCGCCGCCTCGATGATCGCCGCCAGAATCTCCAACTGCCCCACACCGCGCCGCAACCGCGCCGCGGCCGTCCGCAGCGCCCCGGGCGTGGCCGTCATCTGATCCCAATGCATGCCCCGAACATATCCCCACCGCCCCGCACCGCCGTGATTGACTGGCCGAGTGACCGCGCTACCGGATCATCCGAACATCGAACTCGCCGTCCGCTATCACGAGGCAGTCGCCGCCGGAGCCACCGGTGATGACCTCGCCCGCTTCTTCCATCCTGATGCCGTCCACCACGAGCTACCGAACGCCCTGCTGCCGAACGGGGCCACCCGGAATCTCGCCGAGATCCTCGACGCCGCCGAGCGCGGACAGCAGGTGATTCGGGAGCAGCACTTCGATATTCACAATGCCGTCGCCACCGGTGATCAGGTGGCGTTGGAGGTCACCTGGACCGGGGTGCTGGCGATCCCACTAGGCGCGCTGGCGGCGGGGGACGAGATGCGGGCGGAGATCGCCACATTTCTGACCATTCGGGACGGAGTGATTCTGTCCCAGCGCAATTACGACTGCTACGTCACGAAGTTCTGACCTAGGCGAATGATTCGCTCCTTACGCCCGGGGTGATCCGTGCCATAGCCTGGCGGCGTGCGAGTAGTGGTTGCGAATCGTGGTGAGGTCGCGGTCCGGGTGGTGCGGACGGCGCGGGAGCTCGGGTACGAGACGGCGGTGCTGCATACCGCGGAGGATTACGGGAGTTTGGCGGTGCGGCTCGCGGACGCGGCATATGTGCTGCCGGGCAATGGGGCGGCGGGGTATCTGGATGTGGCGTCGGTGGCCATCGCCGCGGGCGCCTGCGGGCCGGGCGCATTGGTGCATCCCGGGTATGGGTTCCTCAGTGAGAGCGCGGAATTCGCGACTGCTTGCGCGGACGCCGGGCTGACGTTCGTCGGGCCGTCGCCGGAGGTGCTGCGGATCTTCGGGGACAAGGTCGCGGCGCGCGAGGCCGCCGAGCGGGCGGGCGCGACGGTGCTGCCCGCGACCAAGGCGGGGGTCTCGGCGGATGAGATCGCGGCGTTCCTCGCCGATCATCCGACCGGGGTGATGGTGAAGGCCGCGGCCGGGGGCGGTGGTCGCGGCATGCGGACCGTCTTCGAGGCGGCGCAGGTGGCGGAGGTGGTCGAGCGGTGCCGGGCCGAGGCGCTGGCCGGGTTCGGGGATGACACCGTCTACGCCGAGGCGCTGGTGACGCGGGCGCGGCACATCGAGGTGCAGGTGGTCGCCGACGGCGTGAGCGCGATGGCACTGGGCGATCGCGATTGCAGTGTGCAGCGGCGGCGGCAGAAGCTCATCGAGGTCGCGCCCACTCCGGATCTGGCCGCGGGCGTGCGGGATCGGGTGCAGCGGGAGGCGGTGCTGATCGCCGAGGCCGTCGGCTGCCGGGGAGTCATCACCGTGGAGTTCCTGGTCGACGGCACGGATGTGTGGTTCCTGGAAGTGAATCCGCGACTGCAGGTGGAACACACGGTGACCGAGGCGGTCACCGGGGTGGATCTGGTCGCGTTGCAGCTGGCCTTGGCACAGGGCAGGTCGTTGGCGGAGCTGGAGCTGCCCAAGAGCGAGCCGCGCGGTTACGCCGTCCAAGCGCGCGTGAATGCCGAACTGCTCGCGGCCGACGGCTCGGTGCTGCCGAGCACGGGGGTGATCGATCGGTTCGACGCGCCGACCGGGATGGGCGTCCGCGTCGATACCGCCGCACAGGTGGGCATGCGGCAGGGGGTGCGGTTCGATTCACTGCTGGCGAAGATCATCGCGCACGCACCCTCGTATCCGGCTGCGTTGCAACGGTGTTCGGACGCACTGGCGGAGACCGTCATCGGCGGGGTCGACACCAACCTGCACCTGCTGCGGGCCGTGCTGACCGAATTGAGCGACGGCACGCCCGTGACCACCGATTGGTTCGAAGACCATCTGGACGAGTTGCGGACGCGGGCAGAGGGTTTCGAGGATCCGGCCCCGCCCCAGCCGCTCGAGCATGCCGCCGCCCCGGCACTGGAGTTGACGGAAGTCGAACAGGCCCTGCGCTCCCCCATGGGCGCCACGGTCGTCTCCCTGGCCGAGCCCGGCAGTGTCCTCGCCGCCGGTGCCGAGGTCGCGGTGCTGGAGGCCATGAAGATGCAGCACGTGCTGCGCGCGACGGAGCCGCTGCGGGTGCTGCGGCACGCGGTCGTACCCGGGGACGTGGTCGATCCGCACGCGGTGCTGGTCACCTGGGCGGCCGCGGATCACGACGGCGCTGCCGCGGAATCGACCGTGGTGGACCTGGATTCGGTGCGCGCCGACCTCGCCGAGGTGCGGGCGCGGCACGAGACCACCCTGGACGCTCAGCGCGCGGCGGCGGTCGGCAAGCGGCATCGGCTCGGGCGGCGCACGGCCCGCGAGAACATCGCCGACCTCGTGGATCCCGACAGCTTCGTAGAGTACGGCGCGCTGGCGGTCGCCGCGCAGCGCAGTCGCCGCAGCCTCGAGGACCTGATCGCCAACACCCCCGCCGACGGCCTGATCGCGGGCGTCGCGACCATCAACGCCGATCGCTTCGGCCCGGACCGTACCCGCGCCCTGGTCATGTCCTACGACTACATGGTGCTGGCCGGAACCCAGGGCATGCGCAATCACGCCAAGACCGACCGCATGCTGGAACTGGCTCGCGAGCAACGGCTTCCGGTGGTGTTCTTCACCGAGGGCGGCGGCGGACGGCCCGGCGACACCGACCACGGCGGCATCTCCGGGCTCGATGTCACCACCTTCCGCGCCATGGGCGCGTTGTCGGGCAAGGTGCCGCTGATCGGCATCGTCTCCGGCCGCTGCTTCGCCGGAAACGCCGCGCTGCTGGGCATGTGCGACATCGTGATCGCCACCCCGGACGCCAATATCGGCATGGGCGGACCGGCCATGATCGAGGGCGGCGGGCTCGGCGTGTACGCGCCGGAGGACATCGGGCCCGTCGAGGTGCAGCGGCGCAATGGCGTGATCCACGTGGTCGCCGCCGACGAGGCCGAGGCGGTGGCGGTCGCCCGCCGGTACCTGTCGTACTTCCAAGGCGCGGAAACGGATTGGGAGGCCCCGGACCCGCGGCTGGCCCGGCACGTGGTGCCCGAGAACCGGCTGCACGCCTTCGACATTCGCGCCGCCATCGAGTCGATCGTCGATGTGGGGTCGTTCCTGGAACTGCGCCGCGACTGGGGCGTCGGCGTCGTCACCGGCCTGGTCCGGATCGAGGGCCGCCCCTTCGGCCTGATCGCCAATGACTGCCACCACCTCGGCGGCGCGATCGACGCACCGGCCGCCGACAAGCTCTCGGCCTTCCTCCAACTCTGCGGCGCGCACGGCCTGCCCATCGTGTCCCTCTGTGACACACCGGGTTTCATGGTCGGCCCCGAGGCCGAGGAGCACGCCACCGTCACCAAGTTCAGCCGCCTGTTCATCGACGCCGCCGCCCTCGAGGTCCCCTTCGGCACCGTCATCCTCCGCAAGGGCTACGGCCTGGGCGCACAGGCCATGGCGGCGGGCTCCTTCCGCGCACCCCGCTTCGTGATCGCCTGGCCCACAGGCGAAATCGGCGGCATGGGCCTGGAAGGCGCGGTGCGACTGGGCTTCGCGAAGGAACTGGCCGCCATCGAGGACCCGACCCAGCGCCAGGCCGCCTTCGACGCCCTGGTCAAGGCGGCCTACGACGCCGGTAAAGCCCTCACGGCCGCAACGGTTCTCGAACTCGACGACGTCATCGACCCGGCCGACACCCGCCGCTGGATCCGAACCCTACGCTGACCTGCCTCGATACTTCCGGTAGAACGCATACGCCATGGTGAGCGCCGCGACTCCCCCGAGGGAACGACCGGCGCTCACGTACCGGCGGCGACGCGCCCCGCGCGCCCGGACTTGCAGCCGCTCCTCGGTGAGGTCCGCGTAGCGGCTGGGCAGGAATGTATCGAAGTACTCGGACACGAAATTGTCGGTGCGCCGCACCGGCAATCCCATGTCCCGCATGAGTTCATCGATGTGATGGGTCAGATACGGACCGAGGTAGTACCCTTCCGGCCGCGCGGGCATGACCTCGCCCAGCCACTTCCCGACCCGTGTGATCTCGGCGTGCATATCGTCGACCTTCGGCAGTGCGAGCTCGCCCAGGAAGTGCTGGGACAGCCAGTGCGCCGAGATCTCCGCGCTCAGCTGGCACGCATCAGAG
Source organism: Nocardia sp. JMUB6875 (assembly GCF_041154655.1). Lineage (NCBI taxonomy): Bacteria > Bacillati > Actinomycetota > Actinomycetes > Mycobacteriales > Nocardiaceae > Nocardia > Nocardia sp. JMUB6875. The sequence goes on along the minus strand of NZ_BAAFGR010000002.1, from coordinate 29,954 downwards.
GAGCCGTAGCCGATGAAGCCGAGTCGCGGCAGCGTCGGCGGCAGGATATGCCGGTAGAGCTGGAACCGGCCTTCGACCCGGACGGTCTTCTCGAGTTCGGGCGCAAGGAATTCCAGCTCCTGCCGCCACCCGGTCGCGAAGATGACGACGTCAGCGTCGAGCCGCTTACCGCCCGCCAGTTCGACCGCGGTGCCGCCGGGGAACGCCGCGATGGTGTCGCGCCGCATGGTGATTCGCCCGCGCCGGGCCATCTGAAAGAACTCGTCGCTGACGCCGAGGTTCTCGATTCCGGACGGCAGTGGCGCGTCGGGCTTCATGGCCCTCGGCGAGCGCAGCAGAAATCGCAGGTACGCCGACATTGCGCGCCAATACCGGTCGGTCAGCTTCTGGCCCGGCCCGTGCAGGAACCGTTCGATGCGGCTCTGCCGGTGATACCGGAAGAACGATTCGGTGAAGCGGTTCAACATGATCCGATCCGAGGGCGTTCCGCCCGGCAGGAACCGCGGCAGCATGGGATGCGCCTTGCGGAACACCAGCGTGCACTCGCGCGCGTGCTCTCCCGCGAACGCGGCGCAGTCCAGCGCCGACTTCCCGGCCCCGACCACGATCACCCGGCGGCCCTTGACCAGTGACGGATCGATGGCCTGGCTGGAATGCAGCAGTACTCCCCCGAACTCGCTGCCGCCCTCGATATCCGGGATCCGCGGCGTGGAGAACACCCCCGCGCAGACCACCACGAAGTCGAAGCGCAGATCCCGCACCCCGTCCGGGCCGACGACCTTCAGCTCGAAGCCGTCGGCCACCTCGGACACCCGGATCACCTCGGTGGACAACCGCAGGTACGCCGCGAGCCCGAAGCGCTCCACATACGACGCGAGGTACTCGCGCACCTGCGCGGCGCTCGGGAACACATCGGCCGACTCCGGATACGGATGATCGGAGTACGCGTAGGTGTCCCGGGAGTTGTTGGTGCGCAACCCCGGATACGTGCGCGCCTCGATCCAGACGCCGCCCGCCGCGTCCTCCTTGTCGAAGACGACGACCTCGAATCCGTCGTCCCGCATGACCTTCGCGGTCACCAGCCCGGCAATTCCCGCGCCGATGATGCCGACGCGCTTTCCACCCGCACTCGTCACGTCCGTTTTTCCCCTCTGGACCTGCACGTTTCGGGCCACACGCTACGGCAGCGCGAGGCCCGACGTACACGGCTCAGAGCGACTCGCCAAATGGCGATCAGTATGGGCGTGTCGTGATTTCCAGCCGAAATCGCCTAAACGAGACGAACTTACGACTGCTCGACCAGGCTCGCGACCGGCTCGGCCTGAACCGGCAGCTCCGGGATGCGGGTGGCGCGGGCATACACGGTCTCACCCTCGGCCAGGTGCAGCGCCTCGGCGTCGCCGCGGGTCACCTGCGCCGTGAACAGATCACCGGTGGCCGCGTTGCGCAGCTCCACGCGAACCTCGAAGCCCAGGTGCACAACCCGCTCCACCGTCGCCCGGGTGACGCCCGCGGACTGCGCGGTGCCCTCGTGCGCGGCCAGCGCCATGCTCGGATCCCGCCCGACGCGAATATCGTGCGGCCGCACCAGATGCCCGTTCAGCTTGGCCACCGCGCCCAGGAACGACATGACGAATTCGTTGGCGGGCCGGTCGTACACGTCCTCCGGGCTGCCGATCTGCTCGATGCGCCCCTTGTTCATGACCGCGATCCGGTCGGCCACATCGAGGGCCTCCTCCTGGTCGTGGGTGACCAGGACGGTGGTGACGTGCACCTCCTCGTGCAGCCGGCGCAGCCAGGTGCGCAGGTCCGCACGGACTTTCGCGTCCAGCGCGCCGAACGGCTCGTCCAGCAGCAGCACCTGCGGGTCCACCGCGAGCGCGCGGGCCAGCGCCATGCGCTGGCGCTGACCGCCGGAAAGCTGTGCGGGATACCGGTGCTGGAAGCCGTCCAGGCCGACGATCTCGAGCAGGTCGTCGACCTTCTTCTTGATCTCGCCCTTGGGCCGCTTGCGGATCTTGAGCCCGAAGGCCACATTGTCGCGCACGGTCATGTGCTTGAACGCGGCGTAATGCTGGAACACGAAGCCGATATCGCGCTTCTGCGGCGGCACATTGGTGACGTCGCGCCCGGCGATGGTGACCAGGCCGTTGTCCAGGTTCTCCAGGCCCGCGATCGAGCGCAGCAGCGTCGACTTGCCCGATCCGGACGGCCCCAGCAGCGCGGTCAGCTCGCCCGACGGGATGTCGAGGCTGACGTTGTCGAGAGCGGCGAAGGTGCCGTAGCGCTTGTTCGCGTTGTTCACGGTGATCATTTGGCAGTGCCCCGCTTGCGTTCGAGGAGGGTCATGACGATGAGGACAACGAGGGCGATGCCCATGAGCAGGGTCGCCGCGCAGTACGCGCCGAAGGTGTTGTGGTCGTTGACGTATCGGCCGTTCACCAGCAGCGTCAGCGTCTGGGACTTGCCGGGCAGGCCGGTGGACACCATGATCACCGCGCCGAATTCACCGAGCGCGCGGGCCACGGTGAGCACGATGCCGTAGGTCAGGCCCCAACGGATGGCCGGCAGCGTGATGCGCCAGAACGTCTGCCAGCCCGAGGCGCCCAGGGTGGCCGCGGCCTGCTCCTGATCGTCGCCGATCTCGTGCAGCACCGGCTCCACCTCGCGCACCACGAACGGCAGCGTCACGAAGATGGTCGCGATGACCATGCCCGGCAGATTGAAGATGACCTTCAACCCGTGGCTCTCCAGCCCGCCGAACCAGCCGTTGGCGCCCCACAGCAGGATCAGCGAAACACCAACCACCACCGGCGAAGTCGCCATCGGCAGGTCCACCACGGCCTGCAGCAGGTTGCGGCCGGGGAACCGCCCGCGCACCAGGGCCAGCGCGATGATCACGCCGAAGATGACGTTCACCGGCACCGTGATGGCCACGATCGTCAGCGTCAGGTTGAACGCCGACACCGCGGCGGGAGTCGAGATCGAGTCGATGAACGCGCCGACGCCGTTTTCGAAGGTGCGCCACAGGATGATGCCCAGCGGCACCACCAGCAGCACGAACAGATACGACAGCGCCACCGTGCGCAGCGAAATCTTGGTCCAGAAGCCGAGTCTCATCTACGCCTCCCTTTCCTTGCGCGCCAAGCGGTCCGCCGTGACCCGCAGCACGAACAGGGTGACCAGCGAGATGGTCAGCAGCGCCACGGAAACCGCGGCGGCGTTCACCGGGCGGTCCACCTCGATCTGCTGCTGGATGTACTGCGAGGCCATCTGCGTCTTCTTCGGGATGCCGCCGCCGATCAGCACCACCGACCCGTACTCGCCGATGGCGCGGGCGAAGGCCAGGCCCGAACCGCTCACGATGGCCGGGGCCAGCGTCGGCAGCACGATGGTCCGGAAGGTGGTCCAGTTGTCCGCGCCCAGCGACGCGGCCGCCTGCTCCACATCCCGGTCGGCCTCGATCAGCACCGGCTGCACCGAGCGCACCACGAACGGCAGCGTCACGAACGCCAGCGCCACCACCAGACCGGGCTGGGTGGCATTGAGGTGGATATCGAACGGCGACTGTGGCCCGTAGAGGGCCAGCAGCACGATGGAGGCCACGATGGTGGGCAGCGCGAAGGGCAGGTCGATGAGACCGTTCACGAAGCCCTTGCCCGGGAACTCGTCCCGCACCAGCACCCAGGCGATGAGCGTGCCCATCACCACATTGATCAGCGTCACGACGACCGACACCAGGGCGGTCACCTTCAACGCGTCCAGCGCGGCGGGCGCGGTGACCGCGTCCCAGAAGCCGGACCAGCCGTCGTCGAAGGACTTGACGGTCAGCGCGGCCAGCGGCAGCAGCACGATGATGCTGAGCCACAGCACCGAGGTGCCGATGCCGAGCGGACCGACCGAGCCGCTCACCTTCAGCCAGGACCGGAACCCGCCCCGACGCGCGGGCCGGGGCGGGTTGTCGTCTAGCGAAACGCCGGGGTCGCGCACGACCCCGGCGTTCGAACTGCTGTCACTCACGGTTTCGAGTATCGCTTGTGTCGCAGGTCACTCGACTACTTGGTGGCCTTGTCGTAGATCTGGGCGACGGAACCGGTGTTCGGGGTGAACAGTTCCTTGTCGACGGCCTTCCAGCCACCCAGGTCCGCGATGGTGTACAGCTTCTGCGGGGTCGGGAAGCTCTTGGCGTTGTCGGCGGCCACCTTCGGGTCGACCGGACGGAAGCCGGCCTCGGCGAACGCCTTCTGCGCGTCGGCGGTGTACAGGAAGTCGCGGAACGCGGTGGCCTGCTTGAGGTTCTTGGCGTTCTTCAGCACCGCGACCGGGTTGTCGATCCGGAAGGTGGTGTCGGGCACGACGTGCTCGATCGGATCGCCCTTGGACTCGGAGAAGATGGCCTCGTTCTCGTAGCTGAGCAGCACGTCACCGGTGCCCTGCAGGAAGGTGTCGGTGGCCTCGCGACCCGACTTGGGCTGCACGTGCACGTGGCCGATCAGCTGGCTCAGGTAGTCCAGACCGGCTTGGGCGTTCTTGCCGCCCTCGCTCTTGGCGGCGTAGGGGGCCAGCAGGTTCCACTTGGCCGAACCCGAGCTGAACGGGTTGGGGGTGACCACCTCGATACCCGGCTTGAGCAGGTCGTCCCAGTTCTTGATGCCCTTCGGGTTGCCCTTGCGGACCGCGATGACGACCACCGAGCCGAACGGGACGCCCTTGTTGGCGTCGGCGTTCCAGCTCGCGTCCACCTGACCGGAGTCCACCAGGCGGGTGATGTCGGGCTCGACGGAGAAGCTCACGAAGTCGGCCTCGGCGCCGTCCTTGACCTTGCGGGACTGGTCACCGGAGGGGCCGTAGGAGGCCTGGAACTGCACGCCCTTGCCGGCGTCGGTCTTGTTGAAGACCGGGGTCACCTTGTCGTAGGCGGCCTTGGCCACCGAGTAGGCGTACAGGTTGACGGTGCCGCCGCCGCTCGCGGCCGGGCCGGCGTCCTTGGTGTCGCTGGCGCCGCCGCTGCACGCGGTGAGCACGGTGGCCGCGACCGCGGTGAGTGCGACGGCGAAGGTAGATCGGCGGGAGAGACGGATATTGCGGGACATCGGCGTGGACCTTTCGAGCGAACCGCCGGGGGACCTTGTTGGCCGGCGGAGATGACGTACTGCCGTAGACCCGTCGCGAGCACAGTCGTGACGGTGGCGCTCGGCCCGAAGGCCGCCGGGGACGGACACGAACTGCGAAAAGAATGCGCGCCAAGTCTACTCAGACGTGCAGCAGTGCCCTATCGGCCGTCAGCGACAGTGAATGTCGGCAACCGCGAGGCAGCCCACAGCGATCAACGCCAATTCATGGCGGACCCGGGGCAGAACACTCGACGACACGCGGCGACTTTAGCAGAGCTCCACGTCAGGCCGCTAATCCCGGGCAGGGGTTGGAATCGGCTCGAGCGCAACCCTGGCCGGAAACCCGGGCGCGGCTCCGGCGAGAATTCGGCAGACTGGTCCCTGCGGCCGCCGCCGCGCCTGCCGAACCACACGGGGGAAAATCCATGACCACACCCGCTCGACTCCGCCGGGAATTCCCCGGCATCTCCACCCGCGCCTGGGAGCATCCCGCCGACCGCACCGCACTGGTCGGTCTGCGGCAGCTCAGCGGCTTCGACACCCTGCTGCGCACGCTCTCGGGGCTGCTGCAGGAACGCCAGCACCGGCTCATGTACCTGGCGACCGCGGTGCGGGTGGACGAGCGGCAGTTCAAGAACATTCACCAGCTGCGCGAGGACGCGGTGCGGATCCTGGACGCGGACCGCACGCCGGAGATGTTCGTGCTGCAGCAGCCCGAGGCCAATGCCTTCACCATCGGCATGGACCGGCCCTTCATCGTGCTCACCACCGGGCTGCTGGATCTGCTCGATCCCGAGGAGCTGCGGTTCGTGGTCGGCCACGAGCTCGGGCACGCGCTGTCCGGGCACGCGGTCTACCGGACCATGCTCATGCATCTCATGCGGATCGCCGACAGCATCGGCTGGATGCCGGTGGGCGGCTGGGCCGTTCGCGCCATCATCGCGGCGCTGATGGAGTGGAGCCGCAAGTCCGAACTCTCCGGCGACCGGGCCGGACTGCTGGTCGGCCAGGACGTCGAGGCGTCGGTGCGGGTCCACATGAAACTGGCCGGCGGCTCGCGCGTGGACCAGATGAGCCACGCCTCGTTCCTGGAACAGGCCGACGCCTACGACCGCGCGGGCGACCTGCGCGACGGCGTGCTCAAACTGCTGAACCTGGAACTGCAGACCCACCCGTTCTCGGTGCTGCGGGCGGCGGAACTGCGGCGCTGGATCGCCAGCGGCGACTACGACCGCATGCTCGACGGCCAGTACCCGCGCCGCGATCAGGACAAGAACGCCCGCATCTCCGAGGAGATCAAGCACGCGGCGCGGTCGTACAAGCAGAACTTCGAACAGTCCGAAGACCCCCTGATCCGCACCGTGCGCAACCTGGGCCGAGATTTCGGCGAAACGGTCGGCACGGTGGGTCAGGAAGTCAGCGAAACGCTCTCGAAGCTGGGGAAGAAAATCCGCGGATCAGACGACTAGTCTTCGGCGTCGACGACCGGCGGGGTCTCGAAGATGTCGAGGAGCCACTCTTCGGTGGCGCTCTCGGCGTCTTCCTCGTCGGGGCGGATGCGGTTGCTCAATTTGACGCCCAGACCGAGCAGCTGGGCGGCCTTCACCATCTCGATGGCCTCGTCGGGGCCGCAGTAGTGGGTGGCGATCAGACGGGGCTCGTCGTCGAAGTCCTCTTCGGACAACAGGGTCTCCACTTCCAGACCTTCATCGGTTGTTGACATGGGTCTGCACAGTACGCGGAGAATTCGCCGCAGCGGTACCGAAAGCCGCTCAGCGAGTGAACAACCAGGCGACGACTACGAGAACAAGAAGTGCGATCAGGGCAAGCTGGACACGAGAGCGGGGCATCTCAGGCGGCTTCCTTCCGCATGGGTCGCGGCGACGTGGCGGGAATCGCGGCCTCGCGGGCGGCGACGCGGTCGCGGCCGGCAATGCGCAGCACCATCCGCAGCACCCGGTCGAGCACGTAGGCGATGGCCAGGCAGACCGGGATCATGGCCGCCAGCACCACCGCGAACTGGGGCACGAAGGGCAGACCAGCCACCCACAGTTCGACGCCGTCCCACCATCCTGCGATCGCATGCACGCCCCCAGCCTATGCCGACGTAGCGGTGGTGGACGATTCGGGCTATCCGGGCCGATCATGTCTAGATGGAGTCGTACGACGAACCGGAATCCCCGGACCGGCCGCTCGGCAGCGAGCTCGGCGTCATGCCCGCCGCCGATTTCAATGATCCATCCCAGGTGGACGCCCCGCGCGACCCGCTGTTGCCCTCGGACCCCTCGATGTCCGACAACTTCTTGCCCAGCGCCACCGGTGGTATGCATCACTCGGTGTTTCCCCCCATCGACGACTACGCCTTCCTCTCCGACTGCGAGACCAACTGCCTCATCGCCCGAAACGGGTCGGTGGAGTGGATGTGCATCCCGCGTCCGGACTCCCCCAGCATCTTCGGAGCCATGCTGGACCGCAGCGCCGGGCATTTCCGCATCGGCCCCTACGGCCGCAATGTGCCCGCCGCGCGCCGGTACCTGCCCGGCGGGCTGATCGTGGAGACCACCTGGCAGACCGAGACGGGCTGGCTCATCGTGCGCGACGCCCTGGTCCTGGGCCCGTGGCACAACAACCGGTCCCGCAGCCGCACCCACAAGCGCACCCCGATGGACTGGGATGCCGAGCACATTCTGCTGCGCACGGTGAAGTGCGTGAACGGCGTGGTCGAGCTGGAGATGAGCTGCGAGCCCGCCTTCGACTACCACCGCGGCCCGGCCACCTGGACCTACACCGGCGACGTGTACGAACAGGCCAGTGCCAGTTGCGATATCGAGGGCTGCCCGACGCTGACCCTCAATACCAATCTGCGGCTGGGCCTGGAGGGCCGCGAGGCGCGCGCCCGCACCCGCATGAAGGAGGGCGACGAGGTCTTCGTCGCGCTGTCCTGGTCGGATCTGCCGCCGCCGCGCACCTTCGCCGAGGCGGCCGAGAAGATGTGGCAGACCACCGAGTGCTGGCGGCAGTGGATCACCTTGGGGCGCTTCCCCGATCACCCGTGGCGCGGATATCTGCAGCGCAGCGCCTTGACATTGAAGGGCCTCACCTACGCGCCCACCGGCGCGCTGCTGGCCGCGGCCACCACCTCGCTGCCGGAAACCCCTGGCGGCGAACGCAACTGGGATTACCGCTACACCTGGGTGCGCGACTCCACCTTCGCGCTGTGGGGCCTCTACACCCTCGGCCTGGATCGCGAGGCCGACGACTTCTTCGCCTTCCTGCACGATGTCGCCACCGACGGCAACGGGACTCCCGTTCCGCTGCAAGTGCTCTACGGCATCGGCGGCGAACGCGAGATCACCGAATCCGAGCTCACCCACCTCTACGGCTACGACGGCGCCCAGCCGGTGCGCATCGGCAACGGCGCCTACAACCAGGAGCAGCACGATATCTGGGGCACCATCCTGGATTCGGTCTACCTGCACGTGAAGTCGCGCCAGCAGGTGCCGGAGACCTTGTGGCCCTTGCTGGAACGGCAGGTGCAGGCGGCGATCGAGAACTGGCGCAACCCGGATCGCGGCATCTGGGAGGTGCGCGGCGAGCCGCAGCACTTCACCTCGTCCAAGGTCATGTGCTGGGTGGCGCTGGACCGCGGCGCGAAACTGGCCGAGCTGCACGGGGAACTCGACTACGCCAAGAAGTGGCATGACATCGCCGACGAGATCCGCGCCGACATCCTCGACAACGGCGTCAACTCCGAGGGCGTGTTCACCCAGAGCTACGGCAGCAACACCCTGGATGCCTCACTGTTGCTGGTGGTGCTGACCCGCTTCCTGCCGCCCACCGATCACCGGGTGCGGGCGACGGTGCTGGCCATCGCCGACGACCTCACCGAGAACGGTCTGGTGCTGCGCTACCGCACCGACACCACCGATGACGGCCTGATGGGCGAGGAGGGCTCGTTCACCATCTGCTCGTTCTGGCTGGTGTCGGCGCTGGTGGAAATCGGTGAGCTGCAACGCGGCCGGCAGCTGTGCGAACGGCTGCTCGGGTACGCCAGCCCGCTCAAGTTGTACGCGGAGGAGATCGACTCGCGGACCGGACGGCATCTGGGCAACTTCCCGCAGGCGTTCACCCACCTGGCGTTGATCAATGCCGTCACGCACGTGATCAGGGCCGAGGAATCGCGCAATGCGGGCACGTTCCACCCGGCCCACCCGGGTCGCTGAAAGAGACACGACGAAAAGGAAATCGGCCGCTCGCGCGGCCGATTTCTTTCAGTACGAGGGGTTTTCGCCGATCGTGTCGGCGTGCTCGCGGATCTCGCGCAATCGCACCAGTGAGCGTTCGATCTCGGTGAGCCGCGCCTCGCGGCCCGCCCCCGAATGCACGGTCGCCGCCTCCTCGGCGGCGCGCAGCGAGGCGTCCACCGAACGCAGTGTGGCCGAGGCGATCTCGGTGAAGTGATCGCGCAGGCTGCGCTGCACCGCCCGCAGGCGATAGCGGGACTCCTTGCTCACCTGGAAGATCACATCGTCCATGAGCCGGGCCACCGCGACCTTGGCCTCGGCCTGACGGCGCTGGCGGCGGGCCCGGTAGTCGTCCCATACGGCATGCAGACCCAGCAGCACGGCCGCGCCGACGGAGTACCGGTTCACCAGCGACATGTGCAGCAGGCTGGTGATCAGGCCGACCATGAGCAGGCCGCCGTAGGAGCCGCGCAGGGCGGTCAGGATCTGCTGGGTGACACCGTGTTTGGCGCTGTCCAGCTTGTCCAGCGCGGCGACGGGTTCCAGCACCGCACCGACGTCACCGGGATTGTCGAGCTTGAGATCCGGTGTGGGAATACCGCTTTCGGGGAATTTCGCCGCCACCTGCTCGGCCAGTTCCACCGAGCGGTAGTGGGCGATGACGAAGTTCTCCTCGACCGCCTCGCAGATCTTGGCGTCCAGGTCGGCGCCGAAGTCGGCCCAGCCCTTGGCCGGATCGCCCTTCATGATCTCGGTCTCGGCGTCGCGGATGAGGCTGCGCAGCCGGTGCCGCAGATCGTGCTCGGTGTCGGCCATCAGCTCGCCCGCGCCGTCGGCGAGGGTCACCTGCCAGTTGGCGGTGCGCTGACGCAGCTGCTCGGCCTCCTCGCGGGTGCGGCGCAGCTGTTCGGTGATGACGGTGAGGCGGCGCGGATCCCGCAGCGTCTCGGCCTCACTGCGCAGTACCAGCGCGAGATGGTCGGTGATGAGCCGGATATCGCGCACCGCGGCCTCCACGGCCACCGCGTCGGCGCGGCCCAGCACATGCGAGCGCAGGTGGTCGAGCAGTTGCGGCACACCGGATTCCAGATCCAGCTGCTGATCCCCGGCCTGGGCGGCGCGCCCGTGCAGCCGGGCCGAGGCCGGGGCGACGGCGAAGGCCAGCCCGGCGTCGTCGAGCAGCTTGCGGTCGTGCTGCTGCACCTCCGGCCACTGCGGATACTGGTCGATCTTGTTGAGCACGCAGATCACCGTCGGGCACACCTGGTGGATGCGCTGCAGCTGCTCGATCTGGGCCGGGGTGAACGGGGCCCGCGCGTCGGCGACGTAGAGCACCGCGTCCGCGGCGGCGATGAGCGACCAGGTGGCCGGGGTGTCGCCGGGCGAGCCGGGCGCGTCCAGCACCACGAAGCCCTCCGCCAGCAAGGGACTGGGCTGCGAGAACTCGGCGCGGATCACCTCACCGGAGGCCAATTCCGCCAGTGCCGCACGCGGATCCACGGCGGTGCGCTTGGCGGTGCCGCCCGGACCCATCGAGACCAGCGTGGCACCGGCCTGCGGTCCGTACTCGGCGATCACCGGCACGCCCGGACGGCCCTCGGTGGCGCTCACCTCGGCCCCGACCAGGCTGTTGACCAGCGTGCTCATACCGCTCTTGGACTCGCCGACCACGACCAGCCGCACCCGGGGATCGGTCAGCCGCGCCCGGGCGATGCCGAGGCGACCGGACAGATCGACCCGGCCGGAGGCGTGGGTCAGTTCGAGCAGGCGATCGACCAGCTCGACCAGCGGGCCCAGCGCATCGGGATTCTTCACCGCAACCTGATGATCGGCGGCGCTCACAGCAGCAGCATGTGATCGCCCGGATCCTGCATCGGGGAGTGGTGGGCATCGGTGAACGTCGAATCGGGCACCAGACCGGTATACAGGCCCGAATCATGAACCAGCACACCGGAATCGTGCAGACCGAGCGCGTGCGCGCCGGTGTCGGCCACGATCGGCTGCGGGTGGGCGCCCGAATCGAATTGGTCCGCAATGGGTTTGACCGGTGTCTGCACCTCGACGTGCGGCGGCGTGGTGAGCGGATGCACGGTCGGGACCGGGGTCTGAGTGGTCGGCGCGGGCGCGACCGACACCGTGGGCTGGTGCGTGGTCGCATCCGGCACGGTCGGCACCGTCGTCGGGACGGACACGTCCGGGGTCGGGTGGGCCGGAGTGGTGACGGTCGGCTGATGGGTCGGCAGGGTGTCGTCGCTCGGCACGGTGACCGGAGTCGTTGTGCCGCCGTGGGTTCCGGTGTCGTCGCCGGGCTTCGCGGGCTTGGTGGTGACGTCGTCCTTGCCGGTGACCGGCGGGGTGACGGGCGTCGTCAGCGCGGTGCTGCCCGGCTTGGTGATATCGGTGTCCAGGCCGGGGATCTTGGTCGGGATGGTGGGCGCGGTGGTGAGGCCGGGCACCGGATCGATCTTGGCCGGGGTGCTCACGTGCGGCGCGGGCGTCGGCGCGGGGGTGACCGGCACGGACTTGTCCGCCACGGTGGTCGGATGGTGGGGCGCGGTCGGCTCACCGCTGGCCAGCACCGGCTGCTTGCCGTGGTCGAACAGGGCGGGCGCGACCGCGGCGGGCGCGGTCAGCGGCGACGGGCCGGCGTGGGTCGAGAGCAGGTTCGCGATCGGCTGGCTGGCGGCGTCGGGCTGGATGGTGGTCTGCAGCGGCGTGACCGTCACCGGCTGGGCCACGGCCACGGGGGCGACCGCGACGGGCGCGACCGGGGCGACAGCCACCGGGGCCACGGGGGCGACCGGCGCGGGCGCGGCGACCGGCGCGGGAGTGAACGCCACCGGTGCGGGCGACGCCGCCGGCGCCGGAGTGCCGAGCGACAGCGGAGCGGGCTGCGCGGCAGCCGGGCTCGGCGCACCCAGCGCGCCGACCGGCGCGGTGGACGAGGCGATCGGCGAACTCGCCCCCGGCAGCGTCGGATTCGCACCGGGCAGCGTCGGATTCGCGCCCGGCGCAGTCGAATTCGCGCCCGGCAGAGTCGGCGCGCCCGACGTGTTCTGTCCCGAGCCGGACGAATTGAACGGCGTGCCCATGTTGTTGGGCGTCGAGGCGCCCGGCAGGCTGGGCTGGCCGCCGTTATTGGGCAGCGAGGTGTTCGCGGGAATGTGCGAAATACCCTGTCCCAGTTGCTGACCGAAGGCGTCGAGCTGATGCCCGACCTGGCCGACACCCACGTCGACCTTCAGATTCGAGTGGAACCACGCGCCGTCCAGGCCGATGTGCGCGTCGACGGACCAATCGGTGCCGATGAACAGGCCGGTGCCCTGACCGCCCGCGCCCACGCCGTCGAACGCTCCGGAGTGATCCGCCACGCCGTGGTTGGGCGCTACGGGGTTGGGCGTGGCGTGCGCGCCGGTCATATCTGGCAGGTGGAAGCCGTTGGACGCGCCGGGTAGCTGGAAACCGTTGGCGGCGCCGGGTAGGTGGAAGCCGCCGGTGCCGTCGAGGCCGGGCAGGCCGAGGCTCGGCTGCTGCTGGTCGGCGGACGGCAGGTGGGGCTCCGCCGGCGTCTCACCGGCGGGCTGGGTGTTCTCCTCGAGCGGCAGACCGAATCCGGGGTGCGGGCCGTAGGTGGGCAGACCGGTGGCGCCGGTCCCGGCATCGGGCAGGCCGAGGCCGTGGAAGCCGGTGTTCGAGTTGTCGGGCTGCGGGATCGAGTCGAACGACATCGGGAGGAAACCGGCGTCGGTGCCGCGATGGACCTCGTCGAGGTGCGCGAAGGGCGAGTGGTTGACCGGCGAGACGGGGGCCGGACCGTGGTGCGGGGGAATCGAGTCCGGGGTCAGATCCGGGAAGGTGACGGTCGGGCTGGGCGTCTCGGGCTTCGGGTCGTTGACCTCGGACCAGCCCACATTCTTGGAGTCGTGATCGATGGCGGGGGTGCCGCCGCGGTTGCCGCCCGCGGCGATCAGCGCGCCGCCGGTCACGTACGCGCCCGCCCTGGCCACGCGCGCGACACCGTTGGCAATGTTGTAGGCGGCGTCCCCGCCGTTGTCATCGGCGTCGGAGGCGTCGTCGAAGGGCAGATCACGCGTCATCTGGGCTCCGCTCTCAGGGCTCCGGCGACCCGCCACACGGAGGCCGCCGGACCAAACTCGTTTCACACCCTATTTCCGGATAACCGGTCTGTCACATCCACCAGGTCGGCAGCGGTGTGCACAGCGGTGCGTCACATAGCTTGTCACCCTGCATACCTGGACGGAAGCCCCATTTTCCGCCTGCATACCGAACCTCACGCCTGACCGGCGAAGGAGAATTTCCGAACTCTAAACGCACTCGTGCCCCGCTGTCGATAGACAGCGGGGCACTGTCCTACCCCATCAAGCACCGTGCCCCGCTGCCAGCAGGCAGCGGGGCACGGAAATTTTCGAGAGCTGGGCTCTTACTTCTTCTTGTCCGAGGGGGCCTCGGTGCTCAGCGCCGCCACGAAAGCTTCCTGCGGCACTTCGACGCGGCCGATCGTCTTCATGCGCTTCTTGCCTTCCTTCTGCTTCTCGAGCAGCTTGCGCTTACGGCTGATGTCACCGCCGTAGCACTTGGCGAGCACGTCCTTGCGGATCGCCCGAATGTTCTCGCGCGCAATCACCTTCGAGCCGATGGCGGCCTGGATCGGCACCTCGAACTGCTGGCGCGGGATGAGCTCGCGCAGCTTGGTGGTCATCTTGTGGCCGTAGGCCTGGGCGGCGTCCTTGTGCACGATGGCCGAGAACGCGTCGACCGCCTCGCCCTGCAGCAGGATGTCCACCTTGACCAGCGCGGACTGCTGCTCGCCCGCCTCCTCGTAGTCGAGCGAGGCGTAGCCGCGGGTGCGCGACTTCAGCGAGTCGAAGAAGTCGAAGATGATCTCCGCCATCGGCAGCGTGTAGCGCATCTCGACGCGGGTCTCCGACAGGTAGTCCATGCCGAGCAACTCGCCGCGGCGGGACTGACACAGCTCCATGATGGTGCCGACGAATTCGCTCGGCGCGATCACGGTGCAGCGGGTGATCGGCTCGTAGATCTCGCGCACCTTGCCCTCGGGCCAGTACGACGGGTTGGTGACGACGTGCTCGGTGCCGTCCTCCATGACCACGCGGTAGATCACGTTGGGCGCGGTCGAGATCAGATCGAGCCCGAACTCGCGCTCGAGCCGCTCGCGGGTGATCTCCATGTGCAGCAGGCCCAGGAAGCCGCAGCGGAATCCGAAGCCCAGCGCGACGGAGGTTTCCGGCACGTAGGTCAGCGCGGCGTCGTTGAGCTGCAGCTTGTCCAGCGCGTCACGCAGGTTCGGGTAGTCCGAGCCGTCGACCGGGTAGAGGCCGGAGTAGACCATGGGCCGCGGCTCGCGGTAGCCGGTCAGCGCCTCGGTCGCGCCGTCGCGCTGCGAGGTGATGGTGTCACCGACCTTGGACTGGCGCACGTCCTTCACACCGGTGATGAGGTAGCCCACCTCGCCGACGCCCAGCCCCTGGGTGGGCTTGGGTTCGGGTGACACGATGCCGATTTCGAGCAGTTCGTGCGTCGCGCCGGTGGACATCATCTTGATCTTCTGGCGCGGGGTGAGCTTGCCGTCCACCACACGCACATAGGTCACGACGCCGCGGTAGGTGTCGTAGACCGAGTCGAAGATCATGGCGCGGGCGGGGGCGTCGGCCTCGCCGACCGGCGGCGGCACCACGCGCACGGCCTCGTTGAGCAGCTCGGCCACACCGACGCCGGTCTTGCCGGACACCCGCAGCACGTCCTCGGGCTCGCAGCCCACGATGTGGGCGAGCTCGGCGGCGTAGCGGTCCGGGTCGGCGGCCGGCAGGTCGATCTTGTTCAGGACCGGAATGATGGTCAGGTCCTTGTCCATGGCCAGGTACAGGTTGGCCAGGGTCTGCGCCTCGATGCCCTGCGCGGCGTCGACCAGCAGGATCGCGCCCTCACACGCCTCGAGCGCACGCGACACCTCGTAGGTGAAGTCGACGTGGCCGGGGGTGTCGATCAGGTGCAGGACGTAGTCCTCACCGTCGACGCTCCAGGGCAGCCGCACGTTCTGGGCCTTGATGGTGATGCCGCGTTCACGCTCGATATCCATGCGGTCCAGGTACTGGGCGCGCATGGCGCGCTCCTCGACCACACCGGTGAGTTGCAGCATGCGGTCGGCCAGGGTCGATTTCCCGTGGTCGATGTGCGCGATGATGCAGAAGTTCCTGATCCGGCTCGGATCGGTGAACGTCTTGTCGGCGAAGCTGCTAATCGGAGTCACTCCTCGGCATGGCGAAACAGCGGCATGTCAACCAGCAAGTCTACGGTGCTGGACCGGATGTCCTCGCCCGGGCGTTCCCCAGGCGCGAACGACCCATCGCCGCAGGCGAATCCGGTGCGGATGAGATTCCGCCGGTCCGCCGTTAGGCTGCCGGACATGGCTGGCAGGTGGAACGCTCTGGGGAAGCAGTTGGGGATCGTGGCCAAAGAGCAGGGAACCCAGCTCGTGACCAATCAAGCCCCGAAATTGATCGGCAAGGTGCGGCAGTCCACGATGTGGGACCGCGCCCTCCGCGCCATGGGCACACCCCGCCAGGGCCCCGGCGTCTCCGTCCGCCCCACCTCCTCCGCAGGCGTCCCCTCCCGAGAACGCGCCCGCCAAATCGTCTACAGCCCCCAACTCGACGGCCGCGCCGATCCGGGCGAAATCGTCTGGACCTGGGTCCCCTACGAGGAAGACCCCAACAACGGCAAGGACCGCCCGGTCCTCGTCGTCGGCCGCGACGGCAAAACCCTCCTCGGCCTGATGCTCTCCTCCAACGCCGACCACGCCCACCACGACAACTGGGTCGGCATCGGCTCCGGCCCCTGGGACAACGCAGGCCGCGACAGCTGGGTCCGCCTCGACCGCGTCCTCGACGTCCCCGAAATGGGTATCCGCCGCGAGGGCGCAATCCTCCCCCGCAAAACCTTCGACAAGGTAGCCCACCGCCTCTGCGCCGAATACCACTGGCACTGAGACGAAGCCGCGTCACCCGGGTCCCGTCGGACGTTTATTCAACGACAATCCGAAGCCTTGACGGCCCGGCGCCCACACCCCAGACTCGGGCCGGTGCGGGCGGGAGAAGTGTTCGCGGGCTATCGGATCGACCGCAAGCTCGGCGCCGGAGGGATGGGTTCGGTTTTCCTGGCCCAACATCCGCGCCTGCCACGCCAGGTCGCACTGAAGGTTCTTGCGGAGAGCGCGAATTCGGACGACGAGTTTCGGGCCCGATTTCTGCGGGAGGCCGAGCTGGCCGCGCGACTCGCCCACCCGAACGTCGTGGGAATCCTCGACCGTGGCGTGTTCGAGGACTCGCTGTGGATCGCCATGCAGTTCATCGATGGGAGCGACGCCGCACAACTGCTCAGGACCGCGCCCTCCGGCTTGCCGCCGGAGCGCGCGGTCCACATCGTCGTCGAGGCGGCGCGGGGGCTCGACGCCGCCCATGCCGCCGGACTACTGCACCGCGATGTGAAGCCGGCGAACCTGCTGGTGGCGCCAGGAGCCGAGGGCCGGGATCGGGTCCTGGTCACCGACTTCGGGATCGCCCGGGCAATGGGTGAGAGCACCACGCTGACGGCGGCTGGTGACGTGCTCGCGACCATCGCCTACGCCGCCCCCGAACAGCTCCGGGGCGAAACGCTGGACCCTCGCACCGATGTGTACGCGCTCGGCGCCACTCTGCACCAATTGCTCACCGGCACAACGCCTTTTCCGCGGTCGACTGCCGCGGCGGTAATGCACGCCCATCTGACCGAGCCGCCACCCCGGCCGAATGAGGTCAATCCCGCGGTGCCGCCGCGGTTCGACGCGGTGATCGCCCGCGCCATGGCCAAACATCCCGAGGAGCGCTATCGGAGCTGTGGGGACCTGGCCGCCGCGGCAGCGGCCGCGTTGCGCGGCGAAGCGGTCCGCGGCACGTCTCGGTTCAGCGGTCGCCGCCGACGCCTTGTGGTGGCGGCCGCGGCTTTCCTGGTCCCGGCGCTGGCGGTCGGCCCCATCTACGGTCTCCGCTCACCGGATTCGGCCCCGGGCGGCGCCGCTGCCCCTACCGACTCCGCCATTGCCGACGACGGTTCGGGCCCGTGGGGCGTGGCCGGGTTCATGGTGGCCGCCTTTCCGCGGCTACTCCCGCGGTCCCCACTGAGCAGCAGCGCACAGGGGCTGTGGTGTGAACCAACCTCCGAGAAGCCGTCGGACGCGCTGTGGAACATGGCTCCGTTGGACGTGCGAACCGAGAACTTCCGGCTGACCTGCATCAGCGACGGCGATCCGGTGGAGTTCATGTGGGTCGACTGCCTGACCAGCCGCCTGCCGATGCCCGAGGGCAATGGCCGACTCCTCAACAAGAAGGGCGAACAGGACTGGACCCGGCCCTCCGGTACGGGGCACATCTCCTGGTCCGATACGACCGACGCCTTCGGTCGCGTGGACAGCTCATTGCGGATCACCTTCGACGATCCGGGCCGGAACTTCTGCAAGATCACCGTCTTCGGTCTCGACCTCACGGGACAACAGATGCTCGATACATGGTGGCCCAATGCTCCGCTCTAGTGACCGCCGGATCGGCCCGATGGTCTGCTACCTGATCGTGGCGCTGGTGGCCGCCCTGTTGTCGGGATGCCGCGTTGTCTCCGGAACCGCGACGAACGCCGACATCGATCTGCGTACCTTGGATTTCGGTGAGTTCGGGGCCGACCCGCTGACCGAACCTCCCAACGGCAGCGAGAAGTACGGCCGAATCGTCGAATCCGCACGGATGGCCGAGGCGACGGTTGATGTGCGGGAGATCGATGGTTCGCTGGGGGTACATCTGCCCGCGCTGATACCGAGACCCGGCAACACCGCCGGATATCTGGCAGCGGTGGCCCGTCCCATCCTGACCAAGTACGGAATGCTGGCCGGGTACTCAGTTTTCGGCGACAATTACTGTCACTCGGGTGAATGCCCGGTCATCGGTGTCTCACGATCGGTGCGGCTGACCGTGCTCCGGCTACCGGACGAGGCGGCAGCGCAGCACGCCGCCGCGGAGATCGAGGCCGCCGATTTCGGGGTCAGTCCGGACAATGTTCCGGTCACGTTGCCCAAATATCCTGCGGCCGGTGCGCATTGGCGGCCCGCGCTCCCGACCCTCGGCGTGGTCGTCGCCCAGGGCACATTCGTGATCACGGTCTTCGTGACCCACCCGACCACGGATCTGCCCGCCCTGACAACCCTGGCCACGACGGCGCTGGACATCGAGCTTCCGGTTTTGGACCGGTTTCATCCGACCCCGAAGGCCGATATCGCGAATCTCCCGTTCGACCGCGACGGAATGCTCGCACGGATGGTGCCCACCACGCGCGGAACCTGGCCCACCCCCTACGTCACCGTGCTGGAGGGCAGCGGTGTGGCGGGAGACGGAGCGGCGATCGAGGCGAGCGGAGTGGTGTATGGGCCCACCGGCGCGGGCCATTGGCTCCTCAATGGCGCGAAGAGCCCGGGCGTCGAGGCGGGAGAGGTCGAAGCCATGGCCGTCATCGACCGCCGCTGGCTGATCCGCTTCCGCGACGCCGGGGCCGCGCGGCGCTTCTTCGAATTCGACTCGGTGACCGCCATCCGCCAGACCGAGATGGCCGCGCCCGCGGTACCCGATACGAAATGTCTTCGAAGAGAGGCCATTCCGCCCGTCTACTACTGCGATATGCACTACGGCCGGTACTTCGCGCTGGTGCATTCCACCGACGAGAAGAGCGCCCATCAAATGGCCGCGGCCCAGTACGCCCTGTTGGTGCGGAAGCGGTGAGACCCGAATGCCGACAGTGACTCCCGGCACGACGGTGGCCGGCTACCGCATCGAGCGACGGCTCGGTTCGGGCGGTGCGGGGCAGGTATTTCTCGCGCGCCACCCCCGGCTACCCCGGTACGACGCGCTCAAAATACTGTGGCGCGGAGCCGATCCCGAATTCCGGGCCCGATTCCTGCGTGAGGCCGAACTCGGTGGCCGCCTGGACCATCCGCACGTCGTCGCGATCTACGATTGCGGCACCGATGGCGACATGCTGTGGATAGCTATGCAGTTCATCGATGGATACGACGCCGCGGAGTTGTTGAAGAAGCATCCCGGGGGCCTGCCGCCCGCGCGTGCGGTGGCCATCGTCGAGGGCGCGGCCGAGGGGCTGGACGCGGCGCATCACGCAGGGCTGCTACATCGCGACGTCAAGCCCGCCAATATTCTGATCGAGCCCGGCGGCTCGGGCGTCGATCGCGTGCTGGTCACCGACTTCGGAATCGCCCGGGACACCGCGGAAACGGCCACGCTGACGGTCGCGGGCGCGATGGTGGCCACGCTGGCGTACGCGGCGCCGGAACAGATCGGCGACGGCGCACTGGACCGGCGCACGGATGTGTACGCACTCGGTTGCACTCTCTACCAATTGCTCACGGGCGCAATTCCATTCCCACGCGAGACGGCGGCCGCGGTCATGCATGCGCATCTCACCGCACCTCGCCCGCGTCCACGCAAAGCCAATCGCGCGGTGCAGCGCGGGTTCGACAATGTCATCGCACGGGCCATGGCCATCGATCCGAACCACAGATACGACAGCTGTGGTGAGCTGGCCGCAGCCGCACGGGCAGCCCTGCACGGACGCCCGGTGCTCCCGCCGCCGCGCTCCGGGCGTGGTCGGTCGGCGCGAACGGCCGCCGCGGTGACGACGGTCGCGGTGCTGGCTGCCGCCGCCCTGGCGGTGGTCGGTCCGGGCCGCGCAGTGTTCGATACGGGCGACCACGCCGTGCCGTCGGCTTCGGTGAGCTCGACCGGTGCAGCCGATTCGCCCTGGGGTACGTATGGATTCGTCGTCGCTGCCTTCGCGCACCTGCTGCCCTCGACACCTTCGGCTCGCGGCTACCAGGGCCTGCGATGTAGCGCGGCCAATGCCTCGGACAACGCCGTGGCCCTCGACGTGGCGGTCGATCACCCCCGCCTGTCCTGCTCGGGCGCGGACGACCTGACGGTCAAGGTGACCTGCAACGCGGACCGCACCGCCCGGCCCGCGCTCGATACCGCCGCCGCAGACGGGAACGAAGCCTGGTCGCGCAAGACCGGCACGGGCCACTTGGCGTGGCGAACGATCACCGCCAACGGTCGACCGCGAGGACGGCTGGACGTGCGATTCGACAATCCGGCGCAGAGCTTCTGCGAGTTGCTCGTCCTGGGCACGGCTTCCGGCACCGCATTGCACGACCAGTGGTGGCCGACGGCTCCGATCCAGGAGGACTGATGCACGGCGGCAAGCGAATTCGATCCACCCCGTTGGCGAGGCAGTCATTGCGGTTCGTCATGGCCATCACCGCGGTGGCCGTGCTCGTCGGCGGGTGCGGTGACACGATTCCGGGAAACGCGCGAGTAGCCACGCCCGACCTGAGCACTCTGGATACCGGCAAGCTGCCGACGGAGCCCGCGACGGCGCCGCCCAACGATAACGACACCTACGGACGGGTGCTCGAGTCCGTGCGGATGGCCGAGTACGTACCCAACCCCAAGACCATCGACCCAGACCTCGTCTACGGCGGCTCAGCGCTGCTGCCGACCGCGGGCCGGGCGGCGGCGATGGTGCCCGAACTCTCACTCGAACCGCTGGTCGTCTACGGCATGATCGCCGGGTACAGCGTCGACGGCACCGACGGCGGCCATCACGCCCCGGTGCCGGGCAAGTCGAAGGGCCTGCGCCTCACGGTGTTGCACTTCCGCGACGAGAGCATCGCTCGAACGGCCGCGGGCCAGCTTGATGCGGCTCACGGCAACCGGAACGCGGACACCGTCGCGATTTCGGTGCCCGGCTACGATGGCGCGCACAGTCATTGGCGTCCGCAGGTGCCGGAGCAGGTCTCCACGCTCGCCCACGGGCCGTTCGTCATCGTGACCGACGTCATCGGGCAGACAACGGACGCGGCAGCGCTCACCGCGCTGACCACCGCCGCGCTCTCGGCCCAACTGCCACTGCTGGACTCGTTCACCCCGACCGCGTCCGACAAGCTGTCCACCTTGCCTCTCGACACCGACGGCATGTTGCGCCGACTGCTGCATCCGAGCGCCAAATGGACCTACCCGACCGCTTACGCCGGCGACGTCCCCGGCAATTCGACCTGGTTCGAACGTGCGAACGGCAGCGGCGTCGTCTACGGCGAGCGCGGCACGGGGCATCTCTTCGGTCGCGCACCCAAGTCCGCGGAAGAGCGGCAAAAACCCGCGAATATCGAACTGGCGGCTTTCGTAAACGACTGGTGGCTGCTCCGTTTCGACACCGCGGCCAGCGCCAGGAAGGAGCACGCGCGCGTGAGCGAATACGTGAAGGCTCACGTGACCACGGTGTCGCCACCGGACAGAGTTCCGGATAGCTCCTGCTTCCTGGATCCGAACCTGCCCGATGAAGACCGTGACACGCGCTACTTCTGTTTGGTCCTGGACGGCCGCTACTGGGCGCAGGTGACCGCGCCCGACGAGCGGACGGTCAAGCAACGCGCTGCGGCGCAATACGCGCTGCTGGTGAGGAGCCGATAACCGCTGTCGCAGCGGCTAGCTCACCATGTTGCGGGAGCGGCCGAAGAGCATGCCGTAGACGAGGGAGCCGAGGACGCCGCCGATCAGGGGGAAGACGAGGAAGACCCAGAGTTGGGCGGGGGCGCCGTCTTGGTAGAAGGCGACCGCCAGGCTGCGGGCGGGGTTGACCGAGGTGTTGTCGACCGGGATCGAGATCAGGTGGATCACGGTGAGGGTCAGGCCGATCGAGAGGCCCGCGAGGGGGATGTCGGAGAGTTGGTCGGTGGAGGCGAGGACTACGAAGACCAGCAGGGCGGTGAGGATGACCTCGACGGTGATGGCGGCGGCGAGGCCGTAGCCGTTGACGGTGATCTCGCCGAGGGTGAGTTTGGAGGGGCTGTGGGCGCCCCAACCGTTCGCTCCCAGACCGTCTTTGGCGCGGTCGTAGGAGGGCAGGTTCTTGGCGATGGCGTAGACGACCGCGCCCGCGGCCAGGCCGCCGATGATCTGGGCGAGCCAGTAGGCCGCCGCCACCACGATGTTCACCCGGCCCAGCAGCAGCTGGCCGACGGTGACCGCGGGGTTCACGTGGCAGCCGGAGATCGGGCCGATCGAGTACACCAGGAACAGCAGGGTGAGGCCGAAGGCCAGGGCCACGCCGAGCGCGCCGACCCGGCTGCCCGCCAGCACCGCGGTGCCGACACCGCCGAGCACCAGGACGAAAGTGCCCAGCGCCTCGGCGAATACCTTGCGCACCAGGCTGGGCGGTTGCAGATCGGTGAGATCCTCGGCGACTTCCTGAGCTGTGGGGGACATCGGCTACCTTCCGCTTGCATGGATACCGCACCGACAGAGCAAGCGGCGCGAGCCGACGGTGTCATCCGAACGAACGCTCAGGCCAGGCGGGTTATCTCCACCACGACCTCGAGATCGGTCGAGCCGCTCCCGCTGAAGATACCTTTCAAAGGGGGCACATCCGCGTAATCACGTCCGACACCGACTGATACGTGTTGCTCCGTGACGGGAATGTTGTTGGTCGGGTCGTAGCCCCACCACTGGCCGGTCCAGGCCTCCACCCAGGCGTGCATCTGCCCCGCCACGGTGTCGCCCACCTCGGCGGCGGGGTCGGGATGCAGGTAGCCGGAGACATAGCGGCTGGGAATCCCCATGCCGCGCAACAGCAGCAGGGTCAGGTGCGCGTAGTCCTGGCACACGCCTTGGCGTTCGGCGAACGCCTCCACCGCCGACGTGTGCACAGAGGTGGTCCCGGCCAGGTAGTTCATCTCCCGGTGCACCCATTCCGCCGCGCGGACAACCGCTTTCGCGGGCGGTACGCCGCGGGCCAGCTGTCGCGACACCGGGCCCAGCCGCCGCTCACGCGGGACGTAGGAGGTGGGGTTCAGCAGTTCGTCGAATCGATCGGCGACGGCGTCGTCGCGTAGCTCCTCCCAGGACAGCTCCTCGGCGGGCCCGGCGAAGGGCTCGGTCTCCACCACCGACGCGCTGGTGACCTCCAATTCGGTATGCGGAGCGTGTAGGTCGAAGGCGGTCACCGCCGTTCCCCAGTAGTCGATGTACCGGAAGGACCGGGTGGAGGGCACGGTGTCGACGCGATTGAGAATCACGTTCTGCCGGCTGTCGGCGCGCGGCGTGAGCCGGGCCTCGTTGAACGACCGCATCACCGGCGCGTCGTAGACATATCCGGTGGTATGCACCACCCGCATGCGCCAGCTCATGCCAACTCCTCCACTCGCACGGAGTTGCGGCCGTGCAGACCGGTCCATGCCACCCACGATTCGGCGTGGAAGTACTGCAGCGCCACGGCTTCCCCGACCTCGCGGCAGGTCTGCTGCAGCCACAACAGGCGGCTGGGCAGTTCCTCGAGCAGGTCCGGCGGCGGGATGAACTCCAGTTCGCTGCGCGCCCGCCCCAGCAAGCGGTGCGCCTCGTGCCGCGCCGCGAATCTGCTGTTGGGTCGCTGATCCAATTCCTGCAGGCAGGCCTCGGCGACTCGCAGCGAATGGAACACCGAACGCGGGAAAAGCCGGTCCAGCAGGATGAATTCGGCGATCTGATTGGCATCGAGCACGCCGCGATGGGTGCGCAGATACGGATCGTGGGCTCCGGCCGAACGCAATACCGTCACCCACGCCGGGGAGGACGTGCGATCACCGGCACGTGAATGCAACAGGCGCACAGTCATATCCACGCGTTCGATGGATCTGCCGAGCAACAGGAATCGATATCCGTCATCACGGCTGAGCGTGGAATCGGAGAGCCCGACGAACATGGCGGCCCGGTCGGTGATGTAGTGACAGAATTCGTGCGGCCCCAGCGCCCGCGCCGCCCGTTCGGCGGCCGCCAGACCGTTGTAGGTGGCATTGAGGCACTCCCACATTTCGGTGGAGGTGACTTCTCTTGCGCCCCGGGCATTCTCGCGGGCGCGGCTGATGGAATCGACGATGGACCCGCCGTCGCGGCCGAAGGCCACCACCTCGGTCACCGACCAGACATCCCAATCCTGTTCCGGCTCGGGCGCTTCGATGCCCAATACCCGCAACAGCACCCGGGAGGTCCGATCCGGATCGACCGTCGCGTCCTCGAGTAACTGATGCACGGCCACATCGAGAATGCGCGCCGTGTATTCGGCACGCTCGACATATCGGCCGATCCAGAACAGGGATTCGGCATTGCGCGCCAACATGATCCGACCACCTAACGCTGTAACCACCTGCCGAGCGCCATTGCTGCTGATGTTTCTCGAATATCTCTACTGTTGTTGCTGATTGGTCCGAGTGGCGGAATCCTCCCGGGACTGGTCGCGCTCCGGGGCGATCTGCATTTCGCCGACCAGCTCCGAACCCGATAACTCCCGTTCCGCCACCGAGGTTCTCGGGGAAAGCACCCAGGTGTCCTTGCTGCCGCCGCCCTGGCTGGAATTCACCACCAGCGAGTTCGCCGGCAGCGCCACCCGGGTCAGGCCGCCGGGCAGGACGAAGATGTCGTCGCCGTCATTGACCGCGAAGGGCCGCAGGTCCACATGCCTGGGCGCGAGCCGGCCGTCGATCTTGCTGGGCACCGTGGACAGCTGCACCACCGGCTGCGCGATCCAGCCGCGCGGATTGGCCCGCACCTTGCGCCGCGTCGACTCCAGTTCGCGCTGACTGGCCGCCGGGCCGATCACGATGCCGTAGCCGCCCGAGCCCTCCACCGGTTTGATCACCAGTTCGGCCACCCGGTCGAGCACCTCGTCGCGCTCGGCGGGCTCCCAGCAGCGGTAGGAGTCGACATTGGGCAGGATCGGCTTCTCGCCCAGGTAGTACTCGATGAACGCGGGCACATAGGTATAGATGAGCTTGTCGTCCCCGACCCCGTTGCCGACCGCGTTGGCCAGCACCACCGTGCCCGCGCGGGCCGCGTTCAGAATTCCGGCGATCCCGAGCATGGAATCGGGCCGGAACTGCATGGGATCGAGGAAGGTGTCGTCGATGCGCCGGTAGATGACGTCCACCTGCCGCTCCCCCGCGGTGGTGCGCATGTAGACCACATTGTCGCGGCAGAACAGGTCCCGGCCCTCGACCAGTTCCACGCCCATCTGCCGGGCCAGCAGCGAATGCTCGAAGTAGGCGGAGTTGTAGACGCCGGGGGTGAGCACGACCACGGTCGGGTCGGCCTCGTTGGGCGCGGCGGCGGCGCGGAGCGCGCGCAGCAGATGGCTGGGATAGTCGCCGACCGCGCGCACCCGGTGGGAGGCGAACAGGTCCGGGAAGACCCGCGCCATGGTGCGGCGATTCTCCATGACGTAGGACACACCCGACGGCGAGCGCAGATTGTCTTCCAGCACACGGAAATCCCCGTGCTCGTCGCGCACCAGATCGATCCCGGCCACGTGGATGCGCACCCCGTTGGGCGGCACCAGGCCGGTGGCCTCGCGGTGGAAGTGGTCGCAGGAGGTGACCAGGCGCTTGGGGATCACCCGGTCGCGCAGGATGGTCTGCTCGCCGTAGACGTCGGCGAGGAAGGCCTCCAGCGCGCGCACCCGCTGCTTGATGCCGCGCTCGAGTTTGGTCCACTCCGTAGCGGCTATCACCCGGGGGACCAGGTCCAATGGGAACGGCCGTTCCTGCCCGGACAGCGAGAAGGTGATGCCCTGATCGACGAACGCCCGGTCCAGCGCCTCGGCGCGGGCGGCCAGGTCATCGGCATCGATGGTGGCCAGGGCGTTGAAAATACCGCGGTAGGGCGCGCGGGGACGGCCCGCGTGGTCGAACATCTCGTCATAGGCGCGGTCATAGCGTCCCGGTCGGTAGCCGGCGAATACGCCCGAGGTCATGCAAAAATAGTCCATCACGCAGGGGCAACACGCAGTTGGACCGCGATAAATTTCTGGTTTCGGGCACGTAGCGGACCGGGCCGATTTCATACCTGGGAGCGTTGCCTGGTAACCTCGACGGTCGGTGCTGCAACTGCCCCTCTCGTAGTGCGCGCCCGAAGACTTTGCTCTGCCAAACGACATTGCATCCCGCATACACACCAAACGAAGGAACACGAGGAAACCGGCGTGGCCAACATCAAGTCCCAGATGAAGCGGATCCGCACCAACGAGCTTGCGCGTCAGCGTAACCAGTCGGTGAAGTCCGCGCTGCGCACCTCGATCCGCAAGTTCCGCGAGGCCGCCGCGGCGGGCGAGAAGGACAAGGCGCTCGAGCTGATGCAGTCCGCGAGCAAGAGCCTGGACAAGGCCGCCTCGAAGGGCGTCATCCACGCCAACCAGGCCGCCAACAAGAAGTCGGCCCTGTCGCTGGCTTTCAACAAGCTCGGCTGATTTCTCCCGGGTTACAACCGGATTCATGCTTTACACAGCCGCCGTGGCCACGATGACCACGGCGGCTTTTGTCGTACCCGGAGCGGCGGACTTGCCCTCGGGCGCGGTTGGCAGCAGGATGGCTGCGATACATCGGGGGCTATTCGGAAATCTGCACTGGGAGTGTTCTCTTGGCATCGCTACGTCGTGACAATCGTTCCTGGACCCGGGGCACGCTGGCGCTCAGCGTGGCCGCGGTCGCGCTGACCGCCGGGATGGGGGTGGCCACGGCGCGGCCCATCGGACCGTTCGAGGTGGGCGGGGCGATCGAGGTCGAGTACGACGCGGCGGGCGGGCCGGAGTTCTTCGGCGATCCGACCACGCCGGAGACGGACGCGGCCGGGGGCGGCAAGAAGCAGGACTTCGTCAACAATCTCTCCATCTACTGGACCCCGGCCACCGACGCGCACGCCATCGGCGGCGCGATCCGCGACAAGTGGCGGGGCACCGGTTCGGAGTCGGGCGCGCTGAAATACCCGGTCACCGATGAAGGGCAGACCTCGAAGCCGGGGCGTTTCCAGCACTTCCAGGGCGGGTCGATCTACTGGTCGGTGGGTGCGGGCACGCATGTGATCAGCGGCGTGATCCGCGACAAGTACGCCGCGGCCGGCTGGGAGTCGAGCCCGCTGGGCTTCCCCATCGCCGATGAGAACAAGACCAACAGCACCACCACCCACGAGCAGCTGTTCGAGGGCGGGGCCATCTACTCCACGCAGAAGACCGGCACCCACATCGTGTGGGGCGCGATCCGCGACGAGTGGGTGCGCAATGGCGCGCAGAACGGGCGCTACGGCTACCCGACCGGCGACGAGTACGACTACCAGGGCGGTAAGGCCCAGGACTTCCAGGGCGGCAAGATCGTCTGGAAGCCGGAGTAGCCGGCCCGGCTAGAGCCGACCGGATAGTCGGCTCTATCAGCTGACCAGCTTTACGAGGCGCTCTCGCGCAGGTCCAGAATGCGCGAGAGTGCGTGCTCGAGAGCGTAATTCGCATCCGCGGCCTGGCCCTTGACGTCGGCGTTCAGCGACGCCACCACCTGCAGCGCGGCGCCGATCGACGCGCCGGTCCAGCCGCGCGCCTGACCCTGCGCCTTCTTCACCTTCCACGGCGGCATACCCAGATCCCCGGCCATCTTGAACGGGTCCCCGCGCCCGGCCGACCCGACCCGCGCGATGGTGTGCACCGAATCCGCCAGCGCGTCGGCCAGCAGCACCGCCGGAACCCCGCGGTCGATGGCCCACCGCATGGCCTCCATGGCTGCGGGCCGGTCCCCCGACACCGCCAGATCGGCGACATCGAAGCCGGTCACCTCGGCCTTGCCCGAGTAGTACTGCCGCACCGCCGCGAGATCGACCTTGCCGCCGGTATCGGCCGCCAACTGTGAACTGGCGGCGGCCAATTCCCGCAGATCCGACCCGATCGCCTCGATCATCGCCTGCACCACGTCCGCCGACACCTTGACATTGGCGGCCCGAAACTCATTGCGCACGAATTCGATTCGCTCACCCGCCTTGGTCAGCTTGGCGCAGTTGTGCACCACCGCCCCGAGCTTCTGCAGCGCGGGCGCGAGCGCCTTCGCGCGGCCGCCGCCGGTGTGCAGCACCACCAGCACCACGCCATCCGGCGGCGCGGACGCCGCGTCCTGGATCACCGCCACCGCGTCCTTGCCCGCCTCGGCCGCGGACTCCAGCACGATCACCCGATCCTCGGCGAACAGCGAGGGACTCAGCAGTTCCGCCAATTCCGAGGTGCTCGCATCACCGGCCCGCAACCGGTCCACCGGCAGCGCATCAGGATCGGGCGTCGTCGACCGCGCCTGCGCGGTAATCGCCGCCACCGCCCGCTCGATCAGCAATTCCTCTTCACCGAGCACTAGATGCAATGGCGCAAGTCGCTGATTCACGCCCCGATCCTACGAGCCCACCCCGACAGGCCCGGGTCGCGGGTGCAGGGCGACCAGCAGCAGGCCGCACACCACCGCCGCGACCAGACCGGAGCGCGGGCCGGTCGGGAGGATGAGCGATGCGCCCAGGGCGGCGGCTCGATCGGACACGGTGAGCAGCCACCACAGTGGCGGGGAGGTGCAGTGGAGGGTCAGGGTCGCCAGCGGAGTCGAGGCGCAGGACAGCAGGGCTCCGGTCGCGCCGAGGATGGTGATGGGGGCGATGACCGGTTCGACCAGCATGTTCACTGCTATGGCGAGCAGGCTGAGGTGGCCGGTCATGGCGATTACCAGTGGGGTGGTGACCACGAAGGCGGCCGCCGCGACCGCGAAGGCGTCGGCGGGGATGCGCCACCAGCCGTGGGCGCGAAGCCAATCCGACCAACCCGGGGCGATGACGATCAGGCCCGCGGTGGCCAGGACGGAAAGGGCGAAACCCGCGTCGACGGCGAGGCCCGGGGACCAGGCCAGGAGGGCGATGATCGCGGTGCAGAGGGCGGGTAGGGCCTGTTTGCGGCGGCCGGTGCACAGGGCCAGGAGGGCGACGGCTCCCATGACGGCGGCGCGCAGGACGCTCGGGGACGGGCGGGCCAGAATCACGAACATGACCAGGGCCGCACCTGCGGCCGCCGCGCCCAGCCGGGGGCCGACGGTCAGGGTCCGCATCGAAACCAGTACCGCGCCCAGCAGAATCGTCACGTTCGCACCGCTGACGGCAGTGAGGTGGGTGAGGTCGGTTTCGCGGAAGTTCTCCCGGACGTGTTCGGTGAGGGCCGAGGTGTCGCCGATGACCAGGCCCGGCAGCAGGCCCGCGGCGTCGTCGGACAGGGCCGCGTGGGCGGAGGCGGCGAAATCGCCGCGAACCTGCCCGGCCACGCGCTGCCACCACGGTGGATCGCCCACCGAGGTGGGCGCGCCGTCGGCCCGCAGCACCGCCACCGTCAGGTCGGAGCGCCACGGACGGGCCACGCGCGCACGGAATTCCACGCGCTGACCGGGCAGCAGAGCGTGCCACCCACCGGCCGGAGCCATCACCGTCACCGAGCCTCCGGCCCGAATGATCCTCCCGCCCAGCCGATATTCGACCAACGCGGCCCGCATCATCACCTTCGGACCCCCGAATGACCTGGCGGTCACCCGCTTCGGATCCTCCGCCACCTCCACCACCGCAACCACCCGCTGCCCCGCCCGCACCCCCTGCAACGGATGCGTCTGCAC